>CAIQIC010000556.1 GCA_903871765.1 uncultured Lentisphaerota bacterium | reverse complement strand
CGATCTTCTCCTCGCCGCCAATGTCGAGGAAATTGACGATGGCCTTGCCGCGGGTGGCGCGGCCGCCCTCGGGGACTTCGTACACCTTCTTCCAGTAGACGCGACCCTGCTCGGTGAAGAAGAGCAGCGTGTCGTGGGTCGAGGCCGTGAAGACGTGCTCCACGTAATCCTCGTCCTTCGTGTCCATGCCCACCACGCCCTTGCCGCCGCGCTTCTGCTGGCGGTAGGTGCTGACGGGGACGCGCTTGATGTAGCCGGTGTGGCTGATGGTGATGACGCAGCCCTGGTCGGCGATCAGGTCCTCGACGTCCAGTTCGCCCTCGTCGGGGACGATGTCGGTGCGGCGTTCGTCCTGGTAGGTCTTCTTGAGGGCGAGCAAGTCCTCCCTGATCACCCCATAGAGTTTGCGCTCGTTGGCCAGCAGGTCGCGCAGGTAGTTGATCAGCTTGATCAGTTCCAGGTACTCGTTTTCGATCTTGTCGCGCTCCAGGCCGGTAAGCTGGTAGAGGCGCAGGTCGAGGATGGCGTTGGCCTGCAGTTCGGATAGCTTCAGCCTGGACATCAGTTGCCCCCGGGCGGCGTCCCGGTCCTTGGCTTCGCGGATGATGCGGACGACGGTGTCGAGGTGGTCGAGCGCGATCTTGAGGCCCTCGAGGATGTGGGCGCGCGCCTCGGCCTTGTCGAGGTCGAACTGCGTGCGGCGCTTGACGACCTCGAAACGGTGGTCCAGGAAGCACTTCATCAGCTCTTTGAGCGTCATGATCTTGGGCCGGCCGTGATCGATGGCCAGCATGATCGCGCCGAAGGTGCTTTCCAGCGGCGTATGCTTGTAGATGTTATTCAGCACCACCCGCGGGGCCACGCCGCGTTTGAGTTCGACCACGATGCGGATGCCGTCCTTGTCGGACTCGTCGCGGAGGTCGGAAATGCCTTCGAGCTTCTTCTCGTGGACCAACGCGGCCATCTTCTCGATCAGCGCGGCCTTGTTCACCATATAAGGCAGATCGCTGATGATAATGCTGTCCTTGCCCTGCGTGCCTTCCTCGATGCCGGCGCGGCCGCGCACCTTGATCAGGCCGCGGCCAGTCTCGTACATGGCCTTGATCGGGCCCGCGCCGCAGATGATGCCGCTGGTCGGGAAGTCCGGCCCCTTCACAAACTTGCGCAGGTCGGCAACGGTCGCCTCGGGCTGGTCAATCAGGTGGACCAACCCGTCCACAATCTCGCCGAGGTTGTGCGGCGGCATGTTGGTGGCCATGCCGACCGCGATGCCCGTGCTGCCGTTGATCAGCAGATTGGGGGCGCGCGCGGGCAGCACCTTGGGCTCCTGCAGCGTCTCGTCGAAGTTCGGCTGCATGTCCACGGTCTGCTTCTCGATGTCGGCCAGCAGCTCCTCGGCCAGGCGGTCGAGGCGGCATTCGGTGTAGCGATAGGCGGCGGGCGGATCGCCGTCCACGCTGCCGAAATTGCCCTGCCCGTCAATCAGCAGGTAGCGCATGGAGAAATCCTGCGCCATGCGCACCAGCGTGTCGTACACGGCGGCGTCGCCATGCGGGTGGTAATTGCCGATGACCTCGCCGACGACCTTGGCGCACTTGACGAAGGCCTTGCTGTGCAGCCAGCCGCGCTCGCGCATGGCGTACAGAATCCGGCGGTTGCCGGGCTTCATGCCGTCGCGGGCGTCCGGCAGCGCGCGCCCGATGATCACGCTCATCGAATAGTCGATGTAGGCCTTCTGCATCTCCTCTTCGATGTTGATTAAATCCAGGCGTTCGTTCTTGGTATACACAGCCTTCTCCTGAAAATCCAAAATACGAAATCCAAAACCCGAAATGAATTCAAAGCTCAAAAAAACTTAAACGGAAAATTCACTCGCTCTTGCGGACGATCGCGCCGAAAATCTTGGTCAGTTCACCGGCCTCCTGCACCAAGGCTTGGCGTTCGCACTCCAACTCCGGAACGCCCATGTCCAACAGACGTAACCAGTACCAGCTTTCCTTCGCTTCCTTCCGGCTGATCTTCGCCCGCATGACAAAATCCCTTTTATTTCGGATTTCGATATTCGAATTTCGGATTTTCTTAAATATCGAGATTCCGCACGTTCAGCGCGTTGTCTTCGATAAACTTACGGCGCGGCTCGACTTCGTCGCCCATCAGGATGTTGAAAATCTGATCGGCCTTGAAGGCGTCCTCCAACATCACCTTGACCATCTTGCGCTTGTCCGGATTCAGGGTGGTTTCCCACAGTTGTTCCGGATTCATCTCGCCGAGGCCTTTGTAGCGCTGGATGGCCAGGCCCCGCCGGCCGACATTGCGCACGGTGTCCAGCAGTTGCACCAGGCTGTGGACCGGGAGCTTCCGCCCCTCGGCGTCCAGCAGCACGCTGATCGGCTCCGCGGCGGGCGTCAACTGGGCCACGTTGAAGCCCCGGGCTTCCAGAAAGGCGACCTGCTTCGCCAGGGCCGGGGCGGAATAGATCTCGGTCCAGCGGAACGCGTGCCGGCCGCGCTCCGCGGCCTGTTCGGCGGGCTCCGTGAAGATTTCCAGTTGATAGCCCAGCTTGCGTTCCGATTCCTCGCGCAGCTTGCGCAGTTCGGCCTCGTTGGCGGCATAGTGATACTCCGCCTCGCCGTTTTGATTGATTTGCACGCGGTATTGCGGGAATTGCCGGCTCCGGGGATCGCGATGGCGCAGGTAGTCCTCGAAGTCCAGGCCCTTGCGCCGGAACAGTTCGACGATGCGCTCGACTTCCGTCAGGCACTTCAGCAGTTCGGGCAACTGCTCCTTCTTGAGCGCCGGCTGGCCCTGGACGGGCTCCACGTCCAGTTCCTCCAGCCCCAAATCCAGCAGGATGCGCGTCAGTTCGACGTCGCTGTCAATGTACTCCTCGCGCTTCTTGCGCTTGATTTTGTACAGCGGCGGCTGGGCGATGTAGATGTAGCCGTTTTCCAGCAACTGCGGCATCTTCCGGTAAAAGAACGTCAGCAGCAGCGTGCGGATGTGCGAGCCGTCCACGTCGGCATCGGTCATGATGATGATCCGGTGGTAGCGCGCCTTGGCGATGTCGAACTCCTCCTTGCCGATGCCCGTGCCGATGGCCATGATCATCATCCGGATTTCGTTGTTGTTCAGCATCTTGTCGTCGCGCGCCTTTTCGACGTTCAGCACCTTGCCGCGCAGCGGCAGGATGGCCTGGAAGCGCCGGTCGCGGCCCTGCTTGGCCGAGCCGCCGGCGCTGTCGCCCTCCACGATGAACAGTTCGCACAAGGCGGGATCGCGCTCGGAGCAATCGGCCAGTTTGCCCGGCAGCGAACCGGAATCCAGCGCGCCCTTGCGCCGCGTCAGGTCCCGCGCCTTGCGCGCCGCCTCGCGCGCCCGCGCCGCCAGGATCGCCTTCTCGATCGCACGGCGCGCGACCGACGGATGCTCCTCGAAGTATTGCGTCAACTGCTCGTTGACCACCGAAGCGACGATGCCCTCGACATCGCCGTTGCCCAGCTTGGTCTTGGTCTGGCCCTCGAACTGGGGGTCCGGCACCTTGACGCTGATCACCGCTGTCAGGCCCTCGCGGATGTCGTCGCCGCTCATGACGTCGCTGTCGTCCTTGAGCAGCTTGTTCGCCTTGGCATATTGGTTCACCGCGCGGGTCAGCGCGGAACGGAAGCCGCTCAGGTGCGTGCCACCTTCGATGGTGTTGATGTTGTTGACGAAGGAGAAGACGTTTTCGGAGTAGGAATCGTTGTACTGCAGCGCGATATCGACCTGGACGCGGTCCTGCTCGCGGGCAAAGTAGATCACCTTCGGGTGCAGCACGTTCTTGTTCTGGCTGAGGTGCTCGACAAACTCGATGATCCCGCCCTTGTAACAGAAAATGTCTTCGCGGGCGGGCTCCTCCTGCTTCAGCCGGATCTCCAGACCCTTGTTCAGGAAGGCCAGCTCGCGCAGACGGTTGGTGAGGATGTCCCAGTTGAACGCCAGCGTCTGGAAAATCTCGGCGTCCGGAAAGAAGGTGATCTTGGTCCCCGTGCCCTTGGTCTGGCCGATGGTCTCCAGCCCGGTGACGGGCACGCCGCGCTCAAAGCGCTGGTGATACACCTTGCCGTTGCGCCGCACCTCGGCCTCCAGCCATTCGCTGAGGGCGTTGACGCAGCTCACGCCCACGCCGTGCAGCCCGCCGGACACCTTGTAACTGTTGTGGTCGAACTTGCCGCCGGCATGCAGCATGGTCAGCACCACCTCGAGGGCCGGACGCTTCTCCGTGGCGTGCATGTCCACTGGAATGCCGCGCCCGTCGTCATTGACCGTGCAGGAGCCGTCGGCGTTGAGGGTCACCTGGATATGGCGGCAAAAACCGGCCAGGGCTTCGTCCACGCTGTTGTCCACCACCTCGTAGACGCAGTGATGCAGGCCGCGGACGCCGGTGTCGCCGATGTACATCGCCGGTCGCTTGCGCACGGCGTCCATACCGCCCAACACCGTGATGGAGCCGGCGTCGTAGCTGGCGGCCGGTGGCGCGGACGAACCGATCTCCTCTGGCTTGAGCCCGTTTGTTTCCCGGCCGTCCGCCCGGCCCTCCCCGCCATTTTTTTCAGTTGTCGCCATAGCCGCCTTGTGCTCCTCAATTATGACAAAATGATAGCAAAAAAAGCCCCAGCCGGCAAACTATTTGACGATTTTCGCTATTTTTTATGTTGTTTATAATCAATAGCTTATGATGGTTCCGAAAAATATTTTTCGTGCCGGGCAGACCAGGGGTGGAAAACGCTTCGAAAGGCCTTCGCGGACACCCAACGGAACTGCCTCCCAAGCCCGGTACGCTTCTGCCGCGGCACACGATTTCAGACTAGAATCGATCTGGTCGCCACGCTCTTCCCAATCACGCGCCGCCAGTTTAGCAACCTGATCGTAGCCGGCTTCAAAGGCAGCTTCTTCCCCGGCAGCTACAACGCCAAACGCGCCTATGTCCGCCGGGTCATCAACCGCTACGAGGAGCTCGAACGCCGCCTGCTCCCCCCGGACCGGCCCCCCTGACGCATATCTGGCCGGGGCAGTAACGGCAGGCGGTGGTTATGCCGATTTCGCAATGGGCTTCGTTCCCTGTATAGCGCCGGACGGATGCCGCCGCCGGCCACTTCCAGGCGCCAGTCTCAACCCTTGCGCTTCAGACCGATGGCCTGGCAGGCAACGATGGCGGCGATGCCGACAATGTCGTCGGCGGAGCAGCCGCGTGAAAGATCGCTGGCCGGCCGGTTGAGGCCCATGAACACCGGTCCGTAGGCGTTGGCGTGCGCCAGGCGCTCGGTGAGCTTGTAGCAGGTGTTGCCGCTGTTGAGGTCGGGGAAAACCAGCACGTTGGCGCGCCCGGCGATCGGGCTTCCTTGGGCCTTGCGGGCGCAGATGGCCGGAATCAGCGCGGCGTCGCCCTGCAGCTCGCCGTCCACGTCAGCCTCGATCTTCAGCTCCGCCATACGCGCCTTGGCCAGCACGGTAGCCTGGATGACCTTATCGATGATCGGGTCCTTGGCGCTGCCCTTGGTGGAGCAGGAAATCATCGCGATCTTCGGGCGGACATCGAGCAGCGCCCAGCAGACGCGGGCGGTCGCCACGGCAATGTCGGCCAGTTCCTCGGCGTTGGGGTTGATCACGGTGCCGGTGTCGGCATAGATCAAGCCGCCGTGCACGCCGAATTCATCGGTCGGCAGTTGCATCAGGCTGAAGCTGGAACCGATCCGGACGTCCGGCGACATGCCGATGACGCGGAAGACCGCCCGGCAGATATCGGCGGTGGCGTGGGCCGCGCCGGAGACAAAGCCATCGCAATGCCCCTCGCGCACCAGCATCGCGCCGAAGTGCAGTTCCTCGCTGACGATCGCGCACGCCGCCTCCTCCGTGAGCTGCTGTTTGCCCTGGCGCATCCGGACATAGGTGCGCGCGAAGCCGGCGGTCAGCGGCGAGGTGCGCGGGTCCGCCACCTCCCAGCCGGCGGTGCTGACGCCCTCCTGTCGGGCCAGCGCGGCGACGGCCTCGGCCTGTCCCACCACCGTGACCCGGGCCAGCTTTTCGGCGACGAGGCGGGCGGCGGCCCGCACGGTGCGCGGATCGCGCCCTTCGGGCAGAACGATATGCTGCGGTTGCGCCTGGGCGCGCTCCCAGATCAGGTCAATGGATTTCGGCATGGTTTCCTTTATGGTTGCGGATGGTTCAGGAGGCCAGCAAGCGGGCCGTTTCACGGGCAATCATGAGCTCCTCGTTGGTCGGGATGACCAGCACTTTGGGTCCCACGGCATTACTGGAGATGACCAGGTCATGGGTCCGGTTCTTCGCAGCCTCCAGGCTGATGCCCAGATAGCCGAGTTTCTCGCACACCAGCGCGCGGATCCGCGAGGAATTCTCGCCGATGCCGCCGGTGAAAATCAGCGCGTCGAATCCATTCAGCACGGCGGCATATGCGCCGATGTACTTCTGCAGGCGATGCACAAAGACATCGAGCGCCAACCGGGCATTGGCGTTGCCGCCATCCACGGCGGCGATGAGGTCGCGCATGTCGGCGGAGCCGATGCCGGCGAGGCCGAGCAGGCCACTGGACTTGTTGAGCATCTGGTCCACGTCGTCCAGGCTGTGGCCGGTGCGGCAGAGGAACAGGACCACCGCCGGATCGAGGTCGCCGCAGCGCGTGCCCATCACCAGGCCCTCGAGCGGCGTGACGCCCATGCTGGTGTCCGCCACGCGGCCCTTGTCCACCGCCGTGATGCTGCAGCCGTTGCCGAGGTGCGCGGTGATCAGCTTGACATCGGCGACATCCTTGCCGAGCGCCTTCGCGCCGGCCAGCGCGACGTAGTGATGCGAGGTGCCATGAAAACCGTACCGCCGCAGCTTGTGTTCGGCCGCGACCGCCGCGGGGATGGCGTAGGTGTAGGCAGCCGGGGGCATGGTCTGGTGAAAGGCGGTGTCGAACACGGCGATCATGGGGATGTCATGAAACAGGAATTCACACGCCTCAATGCCCTCGAAATTGGGCGGATTATGCAGCGGCGCCAGTTCGTAGCAGTTCAGGATGATCTGCTTGATCGCCGGCGTGATGCGCATGGAGCCGGAGACCTGCGCCCCGCCGTGCGCCACGCGGTGGCCGATGCCGCTGATTTCATTCAGGTTGCCGATCACCCCGTGGTCCTGGTCGCACAACGCCAGGCACGCCTCGGAGATGGCCGCTTCGTACGAGTTGGCGATGATGGATTTTTCGAACTTCTGGCCGCGGTGGTTGCTGTACTTCAGCGACGCGCCGGGGGTGCGAATGCGCTCAATCTGGCCCTTGGCCAGCCAGGTTTCCTGATCGATTTCAAACAGCGTGAATTTGACGGATGAACTGCCGGCATTGATCACGAGAATTTTCATGGTTTCCTAATATTCCTGAATACGTGCTCGCCGCCAGGGTGCGGCGACGGATGGACACGATGTAAGCAGGGAACCGCGCCGATGACAAGCCGCATATTCGCCCTTGCCGATTTCACCTGTCTTCCGGCCGGTATTATGCCATCTTGGCGGCCGTCTGGGGGATGCACGGCATGAACGGCCAACGTGGGTTGAACCGATGGGCGCCCGCCATCGTGGCTTTCGGGTTGCTGCTCGGGCTCTACACGCTCACCAGTCCCGGCAACCATTCCGAGGCTAACGATGCGTACGACTACGCCCGGCGCGTCGAGGCCCCTGGCTGGTCCGGACTTTGTCACGGCCAGCACCTGTTTTACCTGCCCGTATGCAAGGGCTTGTTTATCGGCGCCCGGCAGGCAAGGCTCGCCGAGCGGGCCTTTCCGGTCATGATTTGGTTCAGCCGCGTCAGCGGGGCCCTCGCCGTCGTGCTGTTGGCGCTCCTGCTGCGGCGCCGCGGAGCGGAGCTGGAACACAGCCCGGACCTGGCCGGCGCCCTGCAGATCGCCGCCTGGATGGGCGCCGGCGGGCTCGCCTGTTCCTACGGTTTCTGGCGGTACAGCAATGAGGCGGAGATCTACTGCCCCGCCACGTTGCTGGTCCTGCTGGCCTGGTTCGCTGCCGCCGGCCGGCCGACGCAGCGGAACGCCGCGCTCAGCGGCCTGTGCGGCGCGCTGGGTTGCCTGCTGCACATCTTCGCCGTGCTCCCCACCTTTGCGGCGCTGCCGCTGTTTTACCTCTGGCAGCGCCGCCTCCGCCACGCCGTGCTGCATCTCGTGCTGGCGGGCACGCTGTGCGGTACGGTGTACCTCGCGGTCTATGGCACGCGGGCGGTGACCGAAATCTTCGCGGGTGGCGCGGCGCAGCCGGAAGGCGGCTTCCGGGCCACCGGCCTCGTCCAAGGCGCGATCGGACTGACCCAGGACCTCACCGCCGGCAATTTTCTCTTTACGCAGGAACGTTTCCAGCAAGCCCTGACCCGGACCTTCCCCCACCGCGCCTTGCACCGGTTCATCTACACCGCCCGGCAGGCCGACCGCGCCGCGCGGACCGTCCCGTTCGTCACCCTGGCGCTGCTGGCGCTGACCGGCCTCGTCCTGCTGGCCGTCCGTTGGAAAATCTGGCACGCCGCCTGGCGGCCGCGCCGCAGTCTCGACCCCCCGCTCGCCGCCGCGGCGGGCCTGTGGTTCGGCCTGCACGCCTTGATCCTGTTGAGCCGGGAACCGGGCAATCCTGAAAACTGGATCATGGCGCTGCCGCCCCTGTGGTTGCTGATCGCCGTGACCCTGTACGCGCCGCTGGCCGCCGCCGGACGGACGCTGCTGCCGGCGGCCATGACCGTCCTGTTGCTGGCGCACAATTACTTCGGCGGCTTGCGCCTGCTGGCGCGGCCACAGGGCGATTACTGCGCCGCCAAGGCGGCGTGGTTTCTGACCCGCACCGCCCCCGACGACCTCATCATCACCGCAGAAAGCGATGAGTTCGTCCGCTACCTCGCGTATTACCAAACCGCCCGGATCGAGCACCTGTTGTACGACGTCGCCCCGTCCGGCCAGACGCGTTGGCTTGCCATGGTGCGCCAACATCCCGGACGCGTGTTCGCCACGCCGGACGTCTTCCAGCCGCTGCCGTCGTTCCAACACCGGTTTCCGGCGCAAGCGGCCTTCATCGCCAGCCTCGGCCGCCGGCTGGCGCCGGACTTCGTCCGCGCGGCCACCAATGAATTCGGCGGCGTGTTCCTCCGGCAGCCGGCCCATTCCATGATTGACACCGGCGCGAAAAACGAACAGAATCCAACGGCCAAAAAGGACGCATCATGAGCCGCAACCAGAAGATTGACGATTTCATGCAGACCTTCCCCCATGAAGGGCTGACCTTTGACGACGTTTCGCTGGTGACGCAATACGCCGACTTCCTGCCGAACGAAGCGGACATCACCAGTTTCTTGACCACCCGGATCACGTTGAACATGCCGTTTATCAGCGCGGCCATGGACACCGTGACCGAAGCGCGCATGGCCATCGCCATGGCGATGCTGGGCGGCATCGGCGTGATCCATAAAAACCTGGCCGCCGAAAAGCAGGCCGAGATGGTCCGCACGGTCAAAAGCTACCTGAACGGCCTGATCACCAAGCCCGTCACGTTCCATGCCGCCGACACGCTCAAGACAGTCGCCCACACGCGCAGGGCCAAAGGCTACAACTTCAACGGCTTCCCCATCCTCAACGATCAGGAGCAACTGGTGGGCATCCTGACCTCCAAGGACATTAAATTCGCCCCCAGCGCCAATGCCAAGCTGGCCGACGTCATGACCAGGGAGCTGATCACTGCGCCGCCGGACACCACGCTGAAGCAGGCCTTCGACATCATGATGCGGAAACGCATCGGCAAGCTGCCGTTGGTGGACCAGTCCGGCAAGCTCGTCGGTCTGTATAGCTTTTCCGACGTGCGCACGCTGATCCAAAACGTCGAGCCCATGTACAACCGCGATGCCCAGTATCGCCTGCGCGTGGCGGCGGCGGTCGGCACCCACGACCAAGCGCGCGTGGACATCCTGACCCAAAGCGAGGTGGACGCGGTGGTCGTGGACACCGCGCACGGCCACAGCAAGGGCGTCATGGCCATGACCAGATGGGTCCGTCAGCACTATCCGGACCTGGACATAATCGCCGGCAACATTGCCACCGGCGAGGCGGCGCTGGCGCTGCGCGACGCCGGCGCCACCGCGGTCAAAGTCGGCATCGGCCCCGGCTCCATCTGCACCACGCGCGTCGTCGCCGGCGTCGGCATGCCGCAGATCTCCGCCATCTACGCCTGCGCGCAGGCGCTCGACGGCAGCATCCCGGTGATCGCCGACGGCGGCATCCGTTTTTCCGGCGACGTGGCCAAAGCCATCGTCGCCGGCGCGAGCGCGGTCATGATGGGCGGCGTACTGGCGGGGACGGAGGAAAGTCCCGGCGAAAAAATCCTGTACCAGGGCCGGCAATACGTCTCCTACCGCGGCATGGGCAGCCTGGGCGCCATGCAGGCCGGCCAGGGTAGCCGCGAGCGGTATGGCCAGGCCGACGTCCAAGGCGACGACCTCGTGCCGCAAGGCATCGAAGGCATCGTTCCCTACTCCGGCACGGTAAAGCAGGTGCTCACGCAGTTCAGCGGCGGGCTCAAGGCCTCCATGGGTTATTGCGGCTGCCGCACGCTGACCGCACTGCGCGAGCGGGCCCGGTTCGTCCGTGTCAGCGCCGCCGGCCAAGTCGAGGCACACCCGCACGACGTCAAGATCACCAAGGAATCGCCGAACTACCGGCCGTGACCGGCCCGGCGTCGGAAAAGGACAGCTCACGGTTCCAGCCTGTTGCCGGAACGTTCACACGCTCCGATCCAGCTCACAATTCCACAGTCTTCCCCGTCCGCACCGACGCGTCGGCGGCCAGCACGATGCGTAGGCTGTTGACCGCGTCGCGCAGATGGTCGGTGAGATTGAGGTTTTCCACGATGGCGCGGTGGAAGTAGCGCTGCTCGCGGGCGCACAGTTCCTGGTGGTCGGGTTCGTCTGACAGGTTGATGATCTCGTCCGGCCGGGCGAAACCGCCGGCCGGCGTGAGGGCGCCGGCGTGGACTTTGAGCGACTCCGTCTTGGTGTGCGAATCAATGTCCGCCGACTTGGATGCACCGCCGGCTTCCTTGGCCACGATGCTGACGCAGCCGCGCGGGCCGACGACGTCCTTCACGAAAAACGCCGTCTCGCTCATCATCGGGCCCCAGCCGGCCTCGTACCAGCCGACGGAGCCGTCGTCGAACACCACCTGCAACTGGCCGTAGTTGTACATGCCCGTCGGCAGATCCTCCGTCAGCCGCGCGCCGATGGCGCTGACGCGCACCGGCCGCGCGCCGGTCATCTGGCACATCACGTCCACGTAATGTACGCCGCAATCCACGATGGGCGAGGTGGATTTCATCAGGTTGCGGTGCGTCTGCCACATCGCGCCGGAGCTTTGCTGGTTGAGATTCATGCGCATGACCAGCGGCTTGCCCAGCGTGCGCGCCAGCTCGATGAAGCGCGTCCAGGAGGGATGGTGCCGCAGGATGTAGCCCACCACCAGTTTGCGCTGCGCCTGCCGCGCGGCCTCCGCCACGCGCTCGGCCTCGGCCACGGTGACGGCAATCGGTTTTTCCACAAAAATATGGCAGCCGGCGGCCAGGGCTTTGAGCACCAGCTCGGCATGGCTGTCCGGGTAGGTGCAGATGGCGGCGGCGTCCGGCCGCGTGGCGGCCAGCGCGGCGTCAAGCTCGTCGAACTCCGGCGCGCCGCCCACTTTGGCCGCCAGCCGCGCACGCATTTCCGGATTGCAGTCCACGAGACCGGCGACCCGGAAGCCGGGATGGCGGTGATAGGCCAGCGCATGGGACGACCCCATGTTCCCACAACCGACGACCAGGACGCTCAGGGGCGCGCTCATGACCCACCCTCCCCCGCCGGCGCGGCGGACTGCGGCGGTGGACGGAAGAACACGGCCAGGACCGTGGCGGCGAGCAGGGAAATGGCACACGGTATCAGGAACAGCAATTGGAAGTCGGTCAGGTTGTCATGCGTAAACTTCACCTGCAGCAGCCACGGACACAGCGAATTGGCGACAATCACGCCCAGCCCGAGAATCATGACGTTGAACAGGCCCTGCGCGCTGGCGCGCACGTCCTTGGGGAAGTAGGCGTCCACGAAGATATAGACCGTGGCAAAAAAGAAGGCGTAGCACACGCCGTGCACGATCTGGACGGCCACGATCAGCGCCGGGAACTGCGGCAGGAAGGCATAGACCGCGAAGCGCAGCGCATGGCCGAGTACGCCGATCACCATCGTCGCGCGCCAGCCCAGTTTTTTCAACGTGATCCCCAGCGCCAACATGGTCAGGATTTCGGCCACCTGGCCGACGCTCATCACGGGCATGATCCAGTTGCCCGAAATCCCTACGCCGCCCTTGGCCGCCGCGGTGCCGAGAAAGGTACCCGTCCAATTGAAATACGAGTTCTGAACGAAGGCGTCGGCAAACGTCACGAGCCACAGCACCAGCATAAACGGCAGGCGCAACAGCTTCAGCGCTTCCACCCAGGCGAGCTTTTCGACGCCAGCTTCGCCGCCGCGCTTGGGCGGCGTGTGGGGCAGCAGCAGGCTGTAGGCGGCCAGCAGCAGCGAGGCGCTGCCGGCGACGATGAACGTCCAGCGGGTGGCGTGCAGCAGCGCGTCGCCGGTCAGCCCGGAAGCCAGCACCGTGCCAAGCCAGGCCTTTAAACCCTGCGGATTAAGAGCCCGGACCTTGTCCCAGTCCACGAGGATGAAGGTGAACGGCCAGGCGGCGAGAATCCAGCCGATCGTGCCGCCCATCCGGACCGGGCCAAAGTCCTTCTGCGGATTGCGCAGATGCGCAAAGGCGATGGAGTTGGTGATGGACAGCGTGGGCACATAGAGCAGGCAATGCACCAGCATCAGGCCGAAAAAGGGCCAGAACGACCGCACGTACCCGAGCCCGAAGATCGCCAGCCCGCCGACCAGGTGGCTGAACGCCAGGAATTTCTCGGCGGCGAAGACGCGATCGGCAAACTGATTGCTGAAGAACAGGCCCGCGATGGCGGCGATGGGGAACGCGTTGAGGATCCACGACTGCTCCGCCGGCGTAAAGCCCAGGCTGGGCAGGTAGCCGAAGATCAACGGCAGCCACGCGCCCCAGATGAAAAGCTCCAGCACCATCATCAACGTCAGCCGCCCGCGATAATCGTGTAGCTGCTCATTCATACCTTGTGTTCTCCCTCTCACCACTTCCCAGGCTTTCGGCAAGATTTCTTCTGGCGCTCTGAAGCGCGCCAGTCTTTATGATGCTCCAGGTCCGAGCTGTTCCAATTCGGCTTCGACCACTGCGCGGTATTGGGGGCGCAGGTGACGGGATACCATTGCCCCTGCTAGAATCCGTCGCACGAGTGCGATCTCGGCACGCGGGGCGGCAATGAAGATCCCCTTGTAAACGGCCTGCTCCACCTTGAGCGCTTCCGGAAAGATGGCCTCCGCATATTGGATGACGCTCGCTTTCTTAACGCAGGCGTGAATCCCCGGCGGCAGCGGACAACTATTATCAGCACCATCCCGTGGCTCGGTCATGTTGACGAGCAAGACTCGCCCGCCATGGTGGCTGGGATCGGAGATGACAAAGTACAGGTGCGGTGGATTACAGCTGTTGGGGTTTTGCGCCCAGAACGTATCACCGAGCGAGATCATGTTTCAAGCGCGTGCGCCCAAAATGGTGGCAAAATAGTTGCGGTCCTCAAGTTCACCGGCGAGTTTTTCGGCTTCCTGATCGCGACCGACCGCCCGCAGGATGTCCGCGTATGGGATGGGCAAACGCCCATCGTTGGGGTCGCGCCATTCCGGAAAGTCATGACTCAAATCCCGCAGTTGCCATTGGTTGAGTTGGCCATACCGGCGGAAAACTTCGTTGATCAAATCATCGTCCGCCGGCGAGAGCGACTCCGCGGCCGTGGGTTTCTCCAATCGCAACTCAAAGTCGTGCGTTTTTATGAACTCGCTCCAGTACTGGCCCGCAGAAAGATCTGGTTCGTCGGCGATCAGATCGTACACGCGGCTGACAATTGGCCCGTGGGGCAACGAGTAGTACTCATCGCCGGTCAATGGATGTCCCCAGCGCTTGAGGGCCTCACGATCAATGATGTACATGAGCTTGATCAACTTCATGTAGTTCATCCGGCCGCCAGCAAGCTGCAACAACGCGCCGGCGATTTGCGTTGACTTCACCTCGTCGAAACGGGATTTCATGGTTTCACCTTTACCGGTTGGCACTATACACTCCATTATTGCGGGAGGCAATCGGCAATCACATCCCTCTATATTCCCCGTTTTATGGCGTCGGCTGGAACAGGATTCGGACCGGTCCCAGCAAGCCGGAAGGGGGCAGGTTGGTCTCGGTCATTTCGGTCCGGGCCCAGCCGCTATGGCTGTAGAGTGCCGGACGGGCCTGACCCAGCCGCGGCTGCAGTTCGGCGGGTACGTCAGGCGGCTCTTTCAACCCGGACACATAATTGATGAGCGTGTTGGTCACGCGCACCACCAGCCGGTTGAGACCGGGCCGGACGGCGCGGGTAATATCGAGCCGGTATGGCACCATCCAGGCCACGCCGACGGACGCGCCGTTTAACTCCACATCCGCGACGGTGCCCACCTGCCCGAGATCCAGCAGGCACGGCGCGAACCGCCCGGTGGGCAGCGTAAACTCGATTTCGTAGCGGCCGGTGCCGGAGAAGTGACGCGTGCGCGGATTTTCGGTCCAGGAGGCCAGCACGTTGACGTTCGTCGCGAAACTCTCAAAACCATACCCTTCCAGCTTCATCTGCCACATGCCGGTGATGGCGAACGGCTCCGACTCGGGCGCCGCTGCCCCGGCGGCGCTCGCGGAAAGTTGGCCCGGCGCGAACACGTAGAACGCCGATTCCCACGGCTCGAACGCCACCGGGATCGTCGTGCCACCGCCCTCCGCGCGGCAACGGGGCACGGCGGCGATCTGTCCGGTGATGGCGTTCCAACGCTGCGGCGTTTTGCCGGTGACGCGGAAGGTGACCTCGGTGGCAACGCGCTGCGGCTGCAGGTTGCAGACGAAATAGACGTCCACGTCGTCCGTGCGCTTGTGGATGAACGTCAGGCCGTCGCTCTGCGCCCGGCCGGCCAGGGCAAAGTCCGGCGGCGTCACGCGCTCCAGCACGGCGAGCAATTGGCGCTGCTCCGCGGTGAGCGGCGGCGTCGGCCGGGACGGCTGCCGCCCGGGATTGAAGGGTGCGCGGTCAATCCGGTAGGCGAGGAATATCCCGCCGGACGGATGCGCCGGGTCTGTACTGAACAGACTGGCCACAATCTGTTTCAGTTCCCGGTCGTTTTCCTCGTGCTGCTGCAGCCCCGCGGCGGCTGCCGGCCGGGCGTCGAGCGCCACCACCGTGCCGCCCGCCTGCGCAAAAGCCCGGATCGCGCGCAGCGTTTCGATCGGCATCACCGTCGCGCGCGGCAGGATCAGCACACGGCGCGCGTGGCCGTTGATCTCGATCTGGCCATCGTGAAAGACAGCGCGGTGCTGCAAGAGGTCGTCGTTGACGATGTCAAAATCGTATCCATTGGCCACGAGCGTCTTGGCCAGATCGCCGTAGGGCATCACGCGGCGGGCGCTGCCCCACACGGCCCGTTCGCTCCACTGTGTTGCCTGGGGCGAGTAGATCAGCACGTCGGCCACGAGCCGGCCCGGTCGCAACAGGGCGCAACACCGTGCCACATAGGCTGCCACATGATGATAATATGGCCACCAGGTGTTCCAGTGGCTGATGCGGTTCGCCCACGGGAAATCGCGGCTGGGAGCAACATGTAATTCGGGCGAGGCGAAATAGCCGTGGTTGTAGAATTGGGTGATGCCGTCGCGCAGAAAGGCGTCGGTGGCGATTTTTAGATCCTGCAAATCAGTGCGGTAGCGCGCCGGATGGATGAAGGTGTAGGCCTCGGCCGACACGATGTCGCGCCCGTAGAAGCGCGCGCCGGAGGCCGTGGCCTTGCGCGGATCGGCGACGGGCTCGAAGCGGCAGGTGGTCACCTCCGTCTCGGGCCGCGCCGTCGCGCCGGCGCCCTGGACCAGTTCCTCGGTGAAGCGGTAGTGCGGTTGGATGCGCGCCTGGACTTGGTGCGCAGTGCACCAGGCGTTGAAGGGTTTGAAGAAGGCGTCCAGCCCGCGCTGGCCCAGGT
>CAIQIC010000555.1 GCA_903871765.1 uncultured Lentisphaerota bacterium | reverse complement strand
GTTTGGAAGCAGACGTTTGACCGCGCGGGGCTGGAAGCCCCGCCCACCGGAGCCAGAAAAATCTTTCCAAACCTTCTCCGGTCTCCCGTTATCTGTTTTTTGCGTTTTCGTAGTTTGCTTCCCATCTTCATCTGTGTGATCGGTGTAATCTGTGGAGAAAACTCTTTCTTTTTCTGCCTCGGTGTCCTCCGGCTTCCTCCGTGTACTCTGTGGTGAAATCTTTTACGTGGCCTTTCCGATCCAGCCGCCGCCGAGGACTTCGTCGCCGGCGTAGAAGACGGCCGCCTGGCCGGGGGTGACGGCGAATTGCGGCTCGGCGAAGTCCGCGCGCCAGTCGCCGTCGGGCTCCGGGTGCAGCGTGGCCGGCACGCCGGCGTGGCGGTAGCGCAGGCGGACGGCGCAGACCGTGCCGGCGACCGGCGGCGCGCCGCTGATCCAACGCGCCTCCGTGACACGGCAACCCTCGCTCAGCACGTCCGCGCGGCGGCCGAGGACGACCGTGTTGGTATCCGGCCGCAACTCCTGCACATACAGGCGGTCGGCGGCGGCGACGCCGAGACCGGCGCGCTGGCCGATGGTGTAATGGATGATGCCGCGGTGCTGGCCGAGCACCCGGCCCGCGGTGTCCACGATGGGCCCCGGTTGGCGGTCGGCGGCCGGGAACAGCGGCGCGTAGTCTTGGCTCTCGATGAAATCCTGACTCTCCTCGCGGTCGGCGATGTCGCCGTAACCGGCGTTGCGCGCCAACTGCAGCACGTCGGTCTTGTGCAGCCCGCCGAGCGGGAAGCGCGTCTGGCGGAGCTGGTCCTGCGTCAGGCGCGCGAGAAAATAGGCCTGGTCTTTTCCCGAATCCACGCCGCGCAGCAAGCGGAACAGGCCGCTGTGTTCGTCGCGCACCACGCGGGCATAGTGGCCCGTGGCGAAGGCGTCGAACGCGACGCCCAGCTCCCGCGCCCGGTCGAGCAGGTAGCCGAACTTCAGCCGCTGATTGCAGACCACGCAGGGGTTGGGCGTGCGCCCGCAACGGTATTCCTGCCGGAAGTAATCCAGCACACAGCGGTTGTATTCGCCGGCCAGCGGCACGGTGAGATGACGGATGCCGAGGCGCTCCGCGACAACGCGGGCGGTTTCCAGGTCGCGCGCTTCGCCGGGACCGTAGCAGCCGGAGCGGCCCTCATCCGGCAGGGGTACGGACCCGTCCCAGATTTGCATGGTCAGGCCGATAACCAGGTGACCCTCCTGTTGCATCAGCCACGCGGCCATGGTGGAGTCCACCCCGCCGCTCATTCCGACGGCGATGGTGAGTGGTACAGTCATGTGCTCCACAAATTATACAGCATGGCGTTGCGCTCAAAGGCCTTCGAATAACACCGTCGAGAGATACCGCTCGCCGGCGTCGGGCAGGATGACGACGATGGTCCGGCCGGCGAATTCCGGCAACTGCGCCAGCCGCACCGCGGCGACAGCCGCCGCGCCGCAGGAGATGCCGACCAACAGCCCTTCCTCGCGCATCAGCCGCCGCGCCATGGCGATGGCGGCGGCGCTTTCCACCTGCTCCACGCGGTCCACCAGCGTCAAGTCCAGCGTGTCGGGGATGAAGCCGGCGCCAATGCCCTGGATCTTGTGCGGGCCGGGCTTCAGCTCCCGGCCGGCGAGCTTTTGGGAGATCACCGGGCTTTCCTGCGGTTCGACGGCGACGGACAGCAGCTTGGCTTTCCTGGTCTGCTTGATGAAGCGTGAGACGCCGGTGATGGTGCCGCCGGTGCCGACGCCGCTGACCAGCACGTCCACGCGGCCGTCGGTGTCGTCCCAGATTTCCGGGCCGGTGGTTTTTTCGTGGATCGCCGGGTTGGCCGGATTCTTGAACTGCTGCGGCAGAAACCAGCGCTGCGGATCGGAGGCAGCCAGGGCCTCCGCGCGCTGGATGGCGCCTTTCATGCCTTCCG
>CAIQIC010000554.1 GCA_903871765.1 uncultured Lentisphaerota bacterium | reverse complement strand
TCAGGCCTGTGTACACAGATGGGAATACAGGGCCATTCGCAGGAAGGTTTCAGGCTGATATGTGAGTGGATATGGGATGGCGCGATCGGTGAGGTGCGCGAAGTTGATGCGTGGTGCAGTTTGTCTTACGCGCCGCACGGCCACACGTGGTGGAGTTCCCCGTTGAGCGATCGGCCAAAAGAAGGCCAGCCGGTTCCTGCCCAATTAGACTGGGATACATGGATCGGTCCGGCCCCTATGCGGCCCTACCACAGTTGCTATCACCCAAAGGTCTGGCGATGCTGGTGGGACTTCGGATGCGGCATGATGGGCGACCGCGGTGCGCACACGCTAGACCCGGTGGTCTGGGCGCTCCAGTTGGGCGCGCCAACGAGCATCGAGGCGACGTCGTGCGGACTGAACGAGGACACGCATCCGCTCTCGGCCATCGTCACCTTCCAGTTCCCGGCCCGCGAAGGACGGCCGCCGGTCAAGCTGACGTGGTACGAGGGCACCCGGCCGCCGTGTCCGGAGGAACTCGCCGGCGGCCAGCAGCTCGGCGATCCCGAAGGCGGCGCGCTGTTCAAGGGCAGCCGTGGTCAGTTGATGTGCGGCGTCTACGGCGACAGCCCGCGCCTGATCCCGGAGAGCCGGATGACATCCTTCGAGCGCCCCCCGAAGACCCTCCCGCGCATCAAGGGCGGCCACATCCAGAACTGGGTGCGGGCCTGCAAGGGCCTCGAACCCGCCAGCGCGCCCTTCGCCTACGCAGCGCCGCTGACGGAAATCTGCCTGCTTGGCAACCTGGCCAAGCGTATGGATGCCCGCCTCACGTGGGATGCGGCCAGCATGCAGGTGACCAACCTGCCTGACGCCAACCGCTACGTGAAGACCCCGTATCGGTCAGGCTGGAGCCTGGGCGCATGAACTTGCGCCAGCGCGTCCTGGCCCTGCTGGAGGGCCGGCCGGTGGACCGGCTGCCGCTGATGCCCATCACCATGATGTTCGCCGCCGACCGGATCGGCCGGCCCTACCGCGACTATGCCACCGATTATCGCGTGCTGGTGGAAGGTCAGCTCCGCGTCGCCGCGGAATTCGGCTTCGACTACGTGTCGTGCATTTCCGACCCCGCGCGCGAGGCCGCCGACTGCGGCGCCACGGTGCAGTTCTTTCCCAACCAGCCGCCGGCGATCGTCGAGGAACAAGCCCTGCTGACCGACAAGGGCCGCCTGGACACCTTGAAGGCGCCGGACCCGCGGGGTGGGGGGCGCATGACCGACCGCGTGCGCGCGGCCGGATTGTTCCGGGAGCGCGTCGGCGGCGAGCTGCTGATCGAGGGCTGGATCGAAGGCCCCTGCGCCCAGGCCGCCGATCTGCGCGGCATCAACAACCTGATGCTGGACTTCTACGATGACCCGGAGTTTGTCCGGCGGCTGTTCGGTTTCGTGGTGGACCTGGAACTGCAGTTCGCCAAGGCGCAGATCGAGGCCGGTGTCGAGCTGATGGGCATCGGGGACGCCGCCGCCTCGCTGGTCGGCCCGGAGATCTACCGGGAGTTCGTCTGGCCGTTCGAACAGCAGCTTGTGGCCGGCGTGCATGCCCTCGGCGCGCGCACGCGGCTGCACATCTGCGGCAACACTGCCGCCATCCTGGAGGATATCGGCCGGCTGGGCTGTCATATCGTGGACGTGGATTTCCTCGTGTCCATGGAGCAGGCGCGGCAGCATACCGGGCCGCAGCAAGTGCTGCTGGGCAACCTGGATCCGGTGCGCGGCCTGCGCGATGGCACGCCCGACAGCGTGCGCGCCGCGGTCGCCGCCTGCCGGCGCGCCGCCGGGCCGCGCTACATCGTCGGCGCTGGTTGCGAAGTCACCCGCGACACCCCGCCGGAGAACGTCCAGGCCCTGCGGGCGGCGGCGGAAGAGTAGGGCGGAAGCCAGAAGTCGGAGGTGGCCCGCGATCTCCGAGCGCGGGCCATGCCGACCACGGGGTCACAGGGCTGCCCGCCCCCGGAGGTTACGGGCCACCTGCCGGGCAGTTTGATTCGCGGCCGCCGGCCGCGGGGTAGGGTGAGGCCTCTGGCCGAGCCGTTGGCACGGCTCACGGGCTCGCCCATAGGGTTTGTTAATGCTGCGCGGCCTTTGGCCGCGCGGTAGGGCGATCGCGCCGCGAGCGCCGCTCACAGCCCAACCCCAGCCCGACCGCGCATTCAATCCGAAAACTCGACGCCTAATTTTACGAGGACCAATTTGGCCTTTCGGTTCTGCGGGTGGCGTGCCAGCGCCAGTTCCGCATATTCCCTTGCTTCCTTGGTCCGGCCCAGCGCCAGGCAGACC
This sequence comes from uncultured Lentisphaerota bacterium, assembly GCA_903871765.1. Classification (GTDB taxonomy): domain Bacteria; phylum Verrucomicrobiota; class Kiritimatiellia; order CAIQIC01; family CAIQIC01; genus CAIQIC01. The sequence continues at coordinate 19,207 of CAIQIC010000554.1, read as the reverse complement.
TCGGCGAGCAGGGCTGGCGCGCGCGGCCCGCGGTTCAGGGGAATGGCGCTGGCCAGCGGCTCAACGGCCTCCGCGTGCTTCCCGAATTTTACCATGCATTCGCCCAGCAGTTCGAATGTCTTGAAATGCGGTTGCAAGGCCGCGCTTTTCCGGAGCAGGCGTACGGCCTCGGCCGTTTGCCCCGCCTTTATGGCCGCGCGGCCCTGTGCATACAGTTCGTAGCCTTGACTCATATCGGGTTCGATCTGGTTCAGCTTTGATGGTCCATCCTGAGGTAAGGCTGTTGCTCTGCGGACGCCATCACGTTGCCGCCCTTTATAATCTGTCGCGGTACAGCAGGGCCTTGTCCCGGTTTGTATTCGTGAGCATGATGAGAAAATCATACTCTTCGCCAACTCGATATGCTGTAAAGGGCTCCATCTGGTGGCGTTTTGCAAAGGCAACAAGACGTCTCTGGTAAGATTGATCCCGGCTGCTGTCGAGTTCGTGCGGCTTGAACTTCTTGGCCTTGAGGATCGCATTGAGGTCCGCAGGGGATATGGCGAAAACGATGATTTCATGCCCGCCCGCCATGCCGATGGCCCCTTCGCTATCAAGGAAGCGGACGCTTTTCGGAATTGGCTCGACGAGTAGCCGTTCGAAGCGTCCGGCCGCCGTATTGGAGTGGATCTCGGTGTACCCGATATAAACCGACCACAAGGCAATGCCGCCCAACACGAGAAAGAACCTTGCCCGCTCGGGAAGCCGGAATAACTTTAACAGGAACCACGCGGCCAGGGCGCAGACGCACGTAAGAAGAAGGAGAAAAGGCGCAAGAAAGAAGCCAAAGCCGGGATCAAGGAGGACACAAACCACGGCGGGCGCGGCGCTCGCCGCCACAACGACCAAGCTGGATTTTGTCCCGGGACTCACTGTTTCAGCCGAGAGTGTTTCCACTAATTCAAGCCACAGCAAATACTTGGACTTCCTCCATCAATTTGGCACCCAGTCGGTCCTCCTGGACGGCCAGGTCGTAGTGCGACTGGAGATTCAGCCAAAACTGCGCGGAGATGCCAAAGAAGCGCCCGAGACGCAGCGCCGTATCCGCGGAAATCGCGCGCTGGCTGTGCACGATTTCGTTGATCCGCCGCGCCGGGACGCTGATGTCCTTGGCCAATCGGTACTGGCTGATTTTCATGGGGCGCAGGAACTCTTCGTTCAGGATCTCCCCCGGGTGCATCGGGTCCATTTTCTTCGTCATCATTCGGGCTCTCAGCGCTGAAACGACTTGATCATGCGGTGCTTGCGACGATAGCATGGCTTCATCTTGTTGGCTCCGCAATTTCTACAATGGTTTCACCAGATGCAAGTAGGTCCATAGCGGACGTGAGCGTTGAACGCAGAATATGACGCAGATTCTGATTTGAAGTGTTGCCGCAAGTGAGCCACAGCACCTTGGGTGGCGGACCATGCTGCGCTAGAAGGTGCGGGAAGTCAGCGTCTTTCGTCAGGACAATCGCCTCTGCTTGGCGAGCAACCATAAAGATGGCCAAGTCCTTGGCGTCACGCAACCCCATGTCCCGCACGGCCACTGCGGGGATGCCCAGTGTCTCCGTAATCCACTTCGCCAGGGAGGGCGAAAGTTGAGCATCTATCCAGATCGTCATGCAGCCACTACCGGGTGATCAATTTGCCTGGATGCGTACTGCAGGGACGCCTTCAGGTCCTCGCCCTCCAGATCTGGCATCTCATCGAGAATCTGCTTAGCTGTCAGACCAGCCGAAAAGAGGTCCAGCACGTCAGTCACTCGAATCCGCAGCCCCCGGATGCATGGGCGTCCACCACATTGCTCTGGATCAACCGTAATTCTGTCACTCAAGTAGGTCATGGTTGCGTTCTCCCTTTGCCCTTAGAATACCCTCCGCGAGTCGGGTTGTCATCTGTGGGCCAACAGCATCATTGAACGGATTTCAATTCCACCCAGGCACGGCGTATTTTGCGCTGTTTACGACGGAAATTTAGGGCCAGCAGGCCCTGCTTGGCAAGCAAAAAACGTGAATTTAATGCGGTTGCGGCGACATAGCGGTTTTGGCCCTGATGGCGAAGTGGTCGTTAGGCACAATGATCCGCCGCTTGACACGCCCCGCGCCGGCGTGTAGTAGAAGGGCCGCTTTCGCGGCAGCGAACCGGGGTTAACGCATTAAGGAGTTGGATATGAAAGTTCCGTTTTATGGACATCAGCGGCAGTACACGGGCATGAAGGCCGAGATTGACGCCAACCTGCAGGCCGTCCTCGAGAGCGGCCAGTACGTGCAGGGCCCGATGCTGAAGCGCTTCGAGGCGGAACTGGCGTCCTACGTCGGCGCGAAGTACGCCATCGGCGTGGGCAACGGCACCGACGCCCTCTGGCTGGCCTTCATGGCGCTGGGGCTGGACGCGGGCGACGAGGTGATCACCAACGCCAATACCTTTTTCGCCACCGCCGAGGCGATCTGGATCGCCGGCGCCACCGCCGTGCTGGTGGATTGCGACCCGCTGACCAAGTGCCTGGATCCGGCGGCAGTCCGCCGGGCGGTCACCCGGCGCACCAAGGCGATCGTGCCGGTGCACCTCTACGGTCAGTGCGCGCCGATGCGCGACATCCGCAAGATCGCCGACGAATTCGGGCTGTTCGTCATCGAGGACAACGCCCAGGCGTTCGACGCGCGCGGCGACGATTTCGCGATCGGCGAGCTGTCGGACGTGGTCTGCACGAGCTTCATCATCCAGAAGAACCTGGGCACCTTCGGCGACGGCGGCGCGCTCTGGACCAACCTGGCGTACGTCAACGACAAGGTCCGCAAGCTGCGCAACCACGGGTCCAGCAAGCGGGACGTGCACAGCTTCGGGTTCAACAGCCGCCTGGACGATCTGCACGCCGGCGTGCTGAGCGCCAAGCTCCGGCACATCCGGGCGTGGAGCGACCGCCGGATCGCCATCGCCGCGCGCTACACCGCGGGCCTGCAGGACTGCGCCTTCCTGGACCTGCCGCACGTCCGGCCGGGCTACCGCCACGTGTTCCACCTGTACGTGGTCGAAACGAAGAACCCGGCGGACCGCAACCGCTTCCTCGACTACCTGGTCGCGCAGGGCGTGGACGCCAAGACGCATTACTCCGTGGCGATCCACCAGCAGGAGGGCTTCCCCTGGGGCAAGGACGCGCGCCTGGCCGGCCCGCTGGTCCACGCGGAAAAAAACGCCGCCTCGTGCATCTCGCTGCCGATGTTTCCGGAACTGACGGACGCGGAAGTGGATTACACGATCCAAGTCGTCAAGGCGTGGCCGCAACACAGCGCGGGGACGAAAGCGTGAGCGCGGCGCCACGCGTGTACACCGTCGCGGTCGCGGGCCTGGGCAAGCGCGGTCTGCATCACGCCGCGGCCTGCGCCAAGAACCCGCGCTTCCAGCTCGTGGGGTTGTGCGATATTGATCCCGCCCGGTTGGAGACCGCCCGCCAGCAGTTCGGCGTGGCCTGCGGGCACACCGACGCGGTCCGCATGCTGGCGGAGACCAAGCCCGACGTCTTCATGTTCTGCACGCTGCCGCAAGTCCGGCTGCCACTGATCCAGGCCGGCTTGGCCGCGGGCGTCAGGCTGATCGCCTTCGAAAAACCGATTGCGCTGTCCATGAACGAAGCGCTGGAGATGTTCCGGCTGCTGCGGGCGTCCGGCGTGAAGAGCGTCGTCAGCCATCAGCACCGCTACGGCGCGCATTATCAGCGGGTCCACGAAATCATCGCCGGCGGCGGCCTCGGGCGCGTGCACACGGTCTACGGCCATGCCATCGGCTGGATGATGCACATGCTGACGCACCTGATTGACTATGCCGGCTGGTACAACGGCGGCGCCGATCCGCTGTGGGTGGTGGGCCAGGCGGCGGGCCGGGAGAAATTGGCCGATGCGCATGTCTCCCCGGATTACATTGCCGCGCTGGTGCAGTATGCCAACGGCGTGCGCGGTGTCTTCGAGTGCGGCGCCGGCGCGCCGGACGTCCCGGAAGTGGACTCGATGTGGCACAAGTGCCGCATCGGCGCCCAGGGTACTTCGGGTTTCGCTGAAGTACTCACCGGCAAGGCGGGCAAGGGCGGCGGCTGGCGTGCGGTCACCGCTCAGGGCGCGCAGTCCGGCCCCGGCGCCATGGATTACGACCACGACATGCCGCCGTACGTCCAGGACATTGCCGCCTGGCTGGATGACGACCAGCAGGTTCATCCGTGCAACGGCGAGACGGCGTACAAGGGTTTCGAAGTGATGATGGCCGCGTTGCGGTCGGTGGTTCAGCGCGGCCGGATCGCGCTGCCGCTGGGCCCGGGCGAGCCCGAGCTGAAAGCGCTCGCGCGCGTCCTGCCGGCGTGATGCAAGCCGTTAAGATAGGGCGGGACAGCCTTGTTCCGCCATCCGACTTTTTTTTTGGGGGGGGTATGGCGATCAGTTTTGGAGTGCGGCGGCTTGACGCCGCTTTTCCCGCAGTAACGGACTGGTCATGATCGCTGGGTCACCTAGTCCTCCTCATCGCCATCCCCGCAAGGGTTAACATTGTTCCCCAGAAACTTATCCTGAACAATCATGAAAGAGGCGCGTCGAGCCGCGCCGAAGAAAGCGGCGTCAAGCCGCCGCACTCCATCTAATTTCTCCATCCTCTCGGGACCGGTCTTCCGCGGAGGACGCCCACGAAGATGGTCTTCATATATCAGCGGTCCGCGCTTCCTCGCGGGTGTTGCCTCATTCGCGTACAAAGCAGGTCAGGCATTCTTGCCTGACCTCAATACCCCTGGCCGTCAGCCAGGAATGGCTGACTTTCCGGGGTTACCTGAGCGGTTACGTTTTGGGAACCTGCAAGGCTGCGCCGCGCCGGTTCAGACCGACCACGGAGCGCGGTACGCGCGCGTCAGCCAGCCCGGGTCGCCGGTGCCGGAGCCGTGCAATGTGCTTGACGGCTCCGGTGGTCCGGTGTTAGTTCAAACGTCTTGGTGCGCGGCTTGGCCGCGGCCAGCAAGGCGGCAAACCTCGAAAGGATGGAATCTATGCGCAGGATGATGAGCGGCAGGGGCATGGCGGTGGCGGCGGCGTTGGTACTGGGTACAACCGGATTCACGACGGCGCGGGCCGCCAGCGTGTTGGCCAAGAACGGACAGAAAATCGCGTTCATGGGCGATTCGATCACGGAAGCCGGTGCGGCCCCCGGGGGCTATGTACAGTTGGTGATCAGCGGCCTGGAAGCGGCCGGCGTCAAGGCGACGGCCATCCCCGCCGGCATCAGCGGCCATAAATCCAACCAGATGCTGGAACGGCTGCAGCGCGATGTGCTGGACAAGAAGCCGGACTGGATGACCCTGAGCTGCGGCGTGAACGACGTCTGGCACGGGGCGAATGGCGTGCCGCTCGAGGCGTACAAGCAAAACATCACCAAGATCGTCGAACAGTGCCAGTCGGCGGGTGTCAAGGTGGTGATCCTGACTTCGACCATGATCGGTGAGGACCAGCCCAACGGCAACAACCAGAAACTAATGGCTTATAACGACTTCCTGCGGAAGCTCGCCCGGGAGAAAAAATGCCCGCTTGCCGACCTCAACGCCGACATGCAAGCCCTCATCAAGAAGGCCGGTCCCGCGAAGAAGGGAAATCTGTTGACCTCCGACGGCGTGCACATGAACCCGGCCGGCAACCGGATGATGGCCACCGGCGTCCTCCGGGCTTTTGGACTGAGCGCGGCGCAGTTGGCCGCGGCCCAAAAACACTGGGATGCACCCCCGGCCGCCCAGCCCAAGAAATAAGCCGATGAAGAATATTGTTGTTCTATGCGCCGCCGCGTGACTGGCGGGTAGCGCCATCGCTGCCGACTGGCAGCCGGTCTGGCTCGAAACGGTGCCGCCGGCGCCGTAAACCGTAATGATTCTGCTGTCAATGATTCTGTCCTTTCGCTTGGCTCCGATAGCGAACGGAGCGGATTAACAGAATCATTTTTGGCAGAACCATTTTGGAAGCGGTTCAACGCCGAAGTAAAAACCAGATCTTGCCCGTAGCGGGAGAGGCGCAGGGTTGTTCTGCATAGGGAATCGCCAAGGTCACTGGCTGGTTGTGCGCCGGGCCTGCCCGGAGCGGCAGCCGGACGCTTGACAGACGGGACGCAGACGTCATCATCGCATCACACCGTGCTGGCGGCAGGCATGCGCTGCGGTATGGCGGGGCTGTGACGGCCGAGCGGAAAACCATGCTGCCGCGCTGGAGCCATCCGGCCGTGGTGGCCGGCTGGCTGGCCGTCCTGACGCTGGCGGTGTTTAGGCCGGTGGCGCACTTCGACTTCCTCCATTACGACGACATTAATTACGTCACAGCACAATAAAACACACCCGCTTGCGTTGTTTTATTATCGGTGCGGGCGCGGCAGGCGGCAAGTGAATTGCGACCGGATTTTTAGTCAGTATAGCAACCGTGAAAATAATAGACGGGGAAAAGCCATGAAAACATATAAGAGCAAAACGCTGGGGTTGAGCCTGGGTATCGCGCTGCTGTCGCTGGCGGTGCGCAGCCCGACCGCAGCACCGAACAACAACGAACTGGACGCCGCCATCAATGACGGCAATTTCGGCGTCTATGTCGCCAACCTGTCCGCCTGGCTGAACGAGAAGGTGCCTGCCGGTGCAACCGAGACGGCCCTGCTGGCCCTGCTCAAGGATCCGGCCGTGGCCAACGCGCTGGACCAACGGCAGCTCATCTCGAAAATGGGCGCGGCGGCGTTGGATGGTTTTGCGCGCGCCGAGCAGGGCAACAAGGCGTTCCTGGGCTGGTTGCTCCGCAACACGGCGGCCATGGATCTGTACCTGGAGGGCGCCGTGCCGACCGGGCTCAACGCCCGCGAGCAAAACAACGACGGCCTGCCCGTGGGTTCTTTGGAAATCTGGAAACGCATCTTGAATGCCGATTCCGATTCCAAGGAGGGCTTGTATCTGCGGCTGGCCATCGCCACGGCCCTGGAACCGCCCGGCTCCGGCAACCACGGCGCGGGCCAGGCGCACCCGCCGGCCGATCCTTTGGCGCGCTACAAGCACTTCAAGACTGCGCACCAGAACAAGGAACTGTTCCCCAGTTTCGATCATCTGACCGTTTGGGAATACCGGCAGGTGGTCTCGTCCTGCGCCTCGGACGAGGATCTGACTTGGGCGCGCGAGATGATCAATACGTGGCGGCCCGACCTGCGGAACAAGGAGCTGGTGGTCAATTCGACCAGCGAGGTCTGGCGCCGGAACTCGCCGCACCCGTATACGGACTACAAGTCGGTCCTGTCGGGCGGCGGGAAATGCGGCCCCCGGTCGTCATGGGCGGTCATGATCTGCCAGGCGTTCGGCCTCCCCTGCGTCGGGGTGGGCCAGCCGGCGCACGCGTGTGCCGCTTATCGAACGGACTATCCTTCCGTGGAACCTCAGCCCGGCAACGCCTGGAAGGTGGTGCAAGGCCGCGGCTGGGCGGTGTCCCGGCTCCCGGAAGGTTTGGGAGGCAATGATTGGCTCGCCGGCGTTAATGACAAGGTGAACCAGGCAGCCTTCTCGCAGGTGGAACACCTGCGCTGGCTGGCGGCGAGTTTGACGACCAAAGAGCAGGCGGTGGCGGTCATGGACGTGGCCCACCAAATTCAGAAGACCGCGGCGGCGGCCCCCGCGGTGAAAGCGGCGGAGCCCCCGGTGCCTTTGTACGCCAAGCCGGAAGCGCCCATTCCGGCCAAGCCCGGCGTCATCCACGTCGAGGCGGAAAACTTTGTCAGTAAGGGCGATGTCTGGGTGCACGATTGTTACACGGGCGGGAAACAGGTGCACTTCCCGAAGAGTTCGGGCAACGGCTGGGTGGAATATTCCATCGACGTGCCGGCATCGGGGATCTATACCCTGACCATGCAAACCGCGGCCGCCAATCTGGACCAGGCGTTCAACGTCAGCGTGGGTGTGGGCGCGCCGACGGTTGTCAATGTCCCCTATACGACGGGATTATGGGGGATGACGGAGGCGACGGACCTGCCGTTGGCCAAAGGCAAGCAAACGTTGAAGGTGGCGGCTCCCAATCAGCGGGGCGTGGCGGTGCGCTGGTTGGAGCTGAAAGCCAAAGGTACGTAATCGAAGGACCCTTCCGCTACGACATCGAAAGCAGCACGGGCAAGCTACCTTGGCGCGGCATCGGCTGGTACTGCAAGCTTTTTACCCTCGCGGCGGCGGTCGTTGACCTCCGCAGTGCAGATTAATTTGAAAACCCGCTGCGACCCGGAACGTCGCTTTACGCGGCGGGCGAGACGGGCGGGTGGCGGCCGGCCGGCGCGGGCGCGTGATTCCGGCAGTGATAGATGTACGCCGGTGGAATATTGCGCCAGACCACCGGCGTTTTGTGGACGCTCGCAAAATAGGTCCGCAGCAACTTGAGGAAATCCCGGGCCGCGGGCAGCAGCATGCCGCCCAGATAGGTGTAGGTCAGGAATTCTCCGTCGCGGTGCAGGGCTTTGACGATGGCATCCAGCAGTTCGACCTGCAGACGCTTTTCGAAGACACCCCAAGGCAGGCTGGAAATGACGCAGTCGCAGGTGTCCCGGCCGTGCTGGCGCAGGTATTTCTTAATATAGAGCGCGGAATCATGATAGACGGTGGCGGTGGGGCAGCGCTGGCGCGTTTCCGTCGCAAACCGCGGATTCAACTCGAGGGCGAAGAAAACCGCACCGGGCAGCAGGTGCTGCAGGATCGCCTCGGTAAAAACGCCCGTGCCGGGGCCCAGTTCCACCACCGCTTGGGCTGCAGCCAGATTGGCCGTGGTGACGACCGCCCGGGCCAGATGCTTCGACGAAGCGGCAATCGCACCTGTCTTCCGGGGATGCCGGATGAACTGCTTGATGAATTTCGGCATATAACGGAGCGCAGCATAACCATTGAACCGGCGAAGTCAATCCAGCGGTGCTTGACACTTTCTGTCGGCGGTCATAGTTTCGCCGGCGTGCGGCCAAGCAATGTTGGCCGCAACAAGTAACCGACCATGAAAATAAAAAGCCCGGGCCGGTGGTTGATGCTTTTGCTGCTGCTAGGGGTGACGAGCGGCGCATACGGCCAGCCGCCGTCGGCGGACCAGCGGGCGGCAATGCGCGCGGCCTTGGTCGCGCGCTTGAAGGCCATGCCGTTCCCCATGATTGACTATCACGTCCACTTGAAAGGCGGGCTGACCATCGGCGAAGTGGTGGAGCAATGCAGGACGACGGGCATCGGTTCGATTATCGCCGGCGGTGTGGCGGCGCGCTTCGATCCGGCGACGGGCCAGTTGACGCTCTCCAAGGACGGCCGCGACTATGCCGTGGCCCAATTCGCCGAGCCCGGTCGGGCGGAGTGCGCCGTCGTCAAGGTCGGCGGCGACGGTCCGCTGAGCCCGGGGAGCATGCTGAACATCGGGCCTGGCGAGAACCGGGTGGCGGTCCGCGAGGGGTCGCCGTTCGTCTATTTGCGGCGTGATTGTCGGGGCCAGCCGGCGCCGAAGAATCGGTTCGAAGCGCTGACCGCGGTGCTGGATCTGGGCGTTGAGGCCGGACAACTACGCGGCGTGGGTCCCGCCGGCCTGTTCAGCCCGGGCGCCAATCCCGGACAACACGTATTGACGGCTGTGGCCGATCCGGCGACAGGGGCCGGAGTTGTGTCTGGGCTGGTGCGTATCGAGGCGGTCAGCGGCGTCGTGCTGACCCGGCTCCAGGATGGCAAAGTCCATTTGGTGTTGCGCAACGACTATGGCTGCACGGTGCCGCCGGAACTCGAACCGGCGGGCGGCGACTGGTGGGCCATCGGTTATTTTGCGGATGCCCGCGAGGGGCTGGAAGCCTACGCTGCCGAGTTCGCCCGCATCAACGGCGTTCAGGTCAAGCGCGCTCCGACGGGTTATTGTACCTGGTACGCCGAAAAGCACGGCGGGCCCGGTGACGAGAAGAGCATTCTCGAACTGGCGGACTACAGCGCCCGGACGTTCGCGCCGTATGGCTACGGCTTTGTACAGATTGACGACCAGTGGCAGGACGGCATTACGAGCCACGGCCCCGCCAAGGATTTCACCCGGGTTAATCCCCAGGGTCCGTATAAGAGCGGCTTGAAGCCCGTGGCGGACAAGATCCGGGCCCTGGGTCTGACGCCGGGGCTGTGGCTGTTGCCCTTTGCCATCAATCACAAGGATCCCGTGTTTACGAACCGGCTGGACTGGGTGGTCCGGAGGGCGGATGGCTCGCCGTTTGAGGCCAACTGGAGCGGGACCGCGCTCGATCTGACCCGGCCCGAGGTCAGGCAGTACGTCCATGGCTTCATCGCGCAGGCGGTCAAGGATTGGGGCTACCGTTACTTGAAGCTCGACGGGCTCCACATCGGCATGGCCACGCCGCAAACGTATCCGAACCTGCAATATATGGAGGATGATTACAGCACATCCGTTTTCGCCGACAAAACGAAGTCCAACATGCAGGCGGGCCGCTGGGGCTTGCAGACGGTCAGGACGGCAGCGGGCCCGGAGACCTTCATCCTCGGCTGCTGCTCGCCGCAGAACGAACGCTCCCTGGGAATGGTGCTGGGCCTGGTGGACGCCATGCGAGTCGGCGAGGACAACGGCGGCAACTGGGGCGGCATTCTGCACGGCGTCCGCGCGGTCAACCCCATCTATTACCTCAACGGGCGGGTGTGGTGGAACGATCCGGATCCCGTCTATGCCCGTGGCAGTGTGCCGATGAACGAGTTTCAGTGCTACGGCTCCTGGGTGGCGTTGATCGGCAGCCTGTTCGCCACCAGCGACTGGTCGCCCGACTACGCCCCGGACCGGGTGGACGCCCTCCGCCGCCTGATGCCGAACCATCAGTTGACCAGCGTGCGACCGGTGGATCTGTTCGAAAACGACCCGGCGCGGTGCTGGGTGCTGACCTATGACGTCAGCGGCCAGCGTCACACGGTCGTCGGTCTGTTCAACTGGGGCAACGTCGAGACGGACCTCGGCGCCACCGCGGCCAAGCTGGGCTTGAAGGGCGATGCCACGTACGCCGGCTTCGATTTCTGGGCCAGTCGCCGGATCGCCGATTTCCGCGGCGAACTGCGGCAGAAGGTCCCGCCGCATGCCTGCCGGATCATCGCCCTGCGCGAGGCCAGAGTGCCGGCGGTGCTGAGCACCTCCCGGCACGTCACCCAGGGCGCCGTGGACCTGACAGCGGAAAAATGGGATGTCGCCGCGCAGACCTTCTCTGGGACCAGCCAGTTGGTGGCGGGCGACGCCTACGAGGTGCGCCTGCTGACCGGCGGCGCGGGGACGAAGGGGACCACGGTGGCCCACGTATCGGTCTCGGCCGCGGACCAGGCGGCCGGAGTGACGGCCAGCGTGACGCACGAGGGCGATCTGGCCCGCATCAAGATTGTTTCGCCGGCGAGCCGGACGGTGACCTGGGCCGCATTATTATCCGGCGGGAAGTGACGTCATCGCTTAGTACGTTCGTCGCCGTCCTATTCGTAATGCGTCCACAGAATCATTTGCTTTATTGCGCGCCCTTCAGAATCTTGCTGACCTTGTCGGAGACGAAAATCAGCGTAACGACTCCTCCGCCCGGGGTCGCACCCGGACCGTTGCTGTAGGAGAGAACCCACTTGTCCATTTTCAGCAGCTCGTCCGTCGGGGCGGAGTCCAGATCCTGCACGAACCATTGTGCGCCTTTGTTCTTGGCCATCTGGGCCATGATCTCTGCCTTGGGCGTGCCAAGGCGGATGGTGACGCCACCGCCGATGAACTCCTTCAGCGCCGGATTCGCCGCGGCGGGCGCATTCGCGGCCGGCGGAGTTTGCGCCGATGACAGCGTTGCAAAGACGGCGACGCCGGCCAGCGCCAGGCCCAAAACAATCGCGGGGAGCGTTCTCATCAGATCCCTTTTCTGTGGGCGGGACCCTCGGTCCCGCGAAAAAAAACTTTAAGATAATGAACGCGGTCCTCCGAAGGAAGACACCCACAAGCGGCCCGCATAACTTTCACTCGGTCCTGTGCACGCGCGTGGTTAAAAGCTCTGCCCCCCAACTTCAAACCCTATTTCGCCGAAGAAGCACACGAGGTTTTACGTCAGTTGGGTGCGCCGGTTTCTCCGAGAAGCGCCAGGCGAGCACCCGTGAAAAGTCAGGCTGACGCCATGGAGATCCTGTGGTAGCCTTTTGCCGGGTTTACGAAAAAAGAAGCGTGTGTCATCCCTTCAGCGCGGTTGGATGATGGTCGAGCGAATGCCGGCGCGGCGTGGGAGCGAGGGGGACTATGAAACTGCGTGACCTTCTTATCGTGAGCGGGCTGGCGTTCGCGGCCTGGTCGCTGCCGTGCGGCGGGGCGGCCCCGGAAACCGCCGCGGCCCGCCGGCCGAATTTTCTCATCATCGTGGCGGACGACATGGGCTTCTCCGATGCCGGCTGCTACGGCGGGGAGATCCGGACGCCCAACCTGGACCGGCTGGCGGCGGGCGGGCTGCGCTTCACGCAATTCTATTCCACCGGCCGCTGCTGGCCGTCGCGCAGTTGCCTGCTGACGGGTTATTACGCCCAGCAAATCAACATGGACCCGCCGCAGGGCAAGCTGCCGGCGTGGGCGAAACTGCTGCCACACTATCTCAAGCCGCTGGGCTACCGCTGCTATCACTCCGGCAAGTGGCATATCCGCAACGCGCCGCGGCCCGTCCAGGATGGCGGCTTCGACCGCTCCTATATCCTGCTCGATCACGACCGCCATTTCTATCCGCAGGACCACTGGCTGGACGATAAGCCGCTGCCGCCGGTCAAGCGCAGCACGCCGTACTATGACGCGACGGTCGTCGCCGACCGGGCGGTGCAGTTTCTGACGGAACACACCCAGGAGCACCGCGCGAAACCGTTCTGCCTGTACCTGGCTTTTATTGAGCCGCATTTCCCGCTGCAGGCGCCCGCGGAGGACATCGCGCGCTACCGGGACCAGTTCGATGCCGGCTGGGACGCGGCGCGCACCGGCCGCTGGCAGCGCCTGACCCAGGCCGGCGTGGTCAACTGCGGCTTGGCCCCGCTGGAACCGGAGGTGGTGCCGTCCTGGAACCTCGCGCCCGCACAACTGGCGCGGCGCATCGGCCCGGGCGAGGCGCCGCGCGCCGTGCCGTGGACGGAGTTGACCGACGCGCAGCGGCGCTTCCAGGCTGCGAAGATGGAAGTCCACGCCGCGATGGTGGACCGCATGGACCGCGAGATCGGGCGCGTGCTGGCGCAGCTCAAGGCCATGGACGCCGACGACAACACGGTGGTGTTGTTCATGTCCGACAACGGCGCCAGCGCCGAGCAGATCATCCGCGGCGACGGGCACGACATGTCCGCGCCGCCGGGTTCGGGACCCACGTTCCTCTGCCTGGGGCCGGGCTGGTCGAGCGCCGCCAACACGCCCTTCCGGCTGCACAAGTCATGGGTGCACGAGGGCGGCATCGCCTCGCCGCTGATCGTGCACTGGCCCCGGGGCCTGGCCGTCCGCGGGGAATTGCGGCACGCACCCGGCCACTTTGTGGATGTGCTGCCGACGGTGATGGAACTGGCCAGCGGCGGTGCTGTGACCGGCAACTCCGCCCCGGCGGCGCCGCCCTGGGCGGGCCGGAGTCTGACGCCGGCATTCAAGCAGGACAGCCCGTTGCCGCGCGAGTTCCTGTATTTTCATCACCTCGACAACATGGCCCTGCGGGTGGGCGATTGGAAACTGGTGCGGGCCGGGAAGAACGCGGACTGGGAACTGTATGACTTGAGTAAGGATCGCTGTGAGCAGAAGAACCTGGCCGGCAGCATGCCCGACAAGGTACGCGAAATGGCGGCGGTCTGGGAAGGCCACGAGCGGGAATTCCGGCAGCAGGCCGCGCCGACGGCCGCCAGCAGTGAAAAGGCAGCACCCCGCCGGACCGGTTCCTGACCGGCGGCGCGCTGGCATGAACGCCGGGTCGGTAGGCCGACTCTCCGAGTCGGCGTCTTCATTCATTTCGCCGGGTCGGAGACCCGGCCTACAACCCGTGTAGGCCGTGTGTCCCCAGGCGGCGGTGCTTGATTTTTCGCCGGGTCGGAAACCCGGCCTACAGCCGGGGATCATCGGTCATCTGTAGGCCGCGTGTCCCCACGCGGCGTGTCTGATTTCTCTGCAAGAACGGCTATGAACCGCCGTCTCCCAGACCGAAATCAAACGCCTTCTGATGGAGCCGGCCGTCCCCGGCCGGTACGGCGGCCCTCTTTTCGGATACAATAGCGGGCGGGTTCCAACGTTTACCTTGTGAAGCCTTGCAGCCGTGTTCCGTCAACCATAAGGGAAGCAGCATGATAAAGGGAAACAACGGTAAATTCGTGGCGACCGCTATGGTGGTAGTTCTGGTGGCACTCGTGCGGGCGCCGGCCGACCAGCAGGCGCCGGCCTCTTCAACAAGCCCCCTCCTACGCCAAGGAGCCTCCGCCGCCGCTCAAGGAGCTACGGCGGGACAAGCCGAAGGGCCGGCGGAGCAGGCGGAGCGGATCGTCTCGCAATACAAGACCGTTTTCAATGCGCCGCCGGGCGGCGTGCCTTCGCGCGACTCGGCCGGGGGACCGCTGCTGGGCAACGGCGACCTGGGCGCGGTGATCAGCGGCAAGCCGGAAGCCCAGCGGTTCTGGATCAGTAAGAATAATTTCTGGCGGCTGAAGGACGGCCATCGGCAGGGCGGCCCGCGCTTGTTCGGCGGGCTGGAGATCAACATCCCGGCGCTGGCCGGCGGCACCTACCTGGTCGAGCAGCAGCTCTATCCGGCGATCACCGTGGCCCGCTTCACCCAGGGCGAAAGCACCGTGACGATGCGGTCGCTCGTCGCGGCCACGGAGGACGTCCTGCTGGTCGAACTGTCCGTGACGGGTAAGCCGGTCGAGGTCGCGACCAGGCTGTGGGCGGCGTCGGGCCGCGGCTCCGCGGAGGACCTCGGCCGCAAGGACGCCATCCTCTGGGCGACGAAGGCGTTTACCAACGACGTGCTTGTCCCCACGGCGGCCGCCTGTGCCCTGACGGTCATCGGCGGCCAGGTCACGCAGCCCCCCTTGGAACCGTTCGTGGTGGCGCCCGTGCCCAATCCACCGCCCAAACGCCCACCGCCGCCGAAGGCCAAGTCGCAGCCGGGGCCGAAGTTCACGCTGACGCCGGGGCAGAAAATGACCATCGCGGTGGCGATGAAGAGCTCGTTTGATGCCCGGGATCCACTCGCGGCTGCGCAGGATCTGGCCGCTGGCTTGAATGCCGACAAGGTCGGCCAGTTGCTGGCGCAGCACGCCCGGTGGTGGCGGGCATTCTGGGCCAAGGCGCTGGTCGAGATCGGCGACCCGGTGCTGGAGCAGCGCTACTACCTGTCCAATTACGTCATGGGCAGCGGCAGCCGGAATCCGGATTTCCCCCAGGGCCTGTTCGGGCTGTGGGTCACGGATGACGATCCGCGCTGGGCGGGCGACTACCATCTGAACTATAACTACCAGGCGCAATTCTATGGCCTCTATTCCTGCGATCACCTTGAGCAGGCGGACACCTGCGAGGCGCCGGTGCTCGCTTTCATGGAGCGCGGCCGCGCCTGCGCGAAGGAACTGCTGAACATCCGCGGCGTATACTACGTCGTGGGCATCGGCGCCAAGGGGATCCAAACCTGCGCTAAGAACACCTTCCTCGGCCAGAAGAGCAATGCAGCCTACTGCCTGGTGAACATGGCCATGCGCTGGTATCACACCTATGACAAGGCCTACGCGCAGAAGGTCTACCCGTTTGTGCGCGAGGTGGCGAACTTCTGGGAAGATTACCTGAAATTCGAACAGGGCCGCTACGTGATCTATGACGATTCCATTCACGAGGGCTCGGGCCCGGATTTCAACCCTCTCGCGTCGCTGGGCTTGGTGCGCTGCACGTTCGAACTGGCCGTGGACATGAGCACGGCGTTGGGCGTGGATGCCGGCCGGCAGGTGAAGTGGCAGCATATCCTCAAGAACCTGAGCAAATTCCCCACGCAGGAAAAGGATGGCGCCACCGTTTTCCGCTACACGGAAAAGGGCATGGCCTGGTGCGACGGCAACACGCTGGGCTTGCAGCATATCTATCCGGCCGGGGCGATCGGCCCCGACAGCGACCCGAAACTGCTGGAGATCTCCCGCAACACGGTGCGCGCAATGAGCCGGTGGCGTGACGGGAACGGGATGAGCAGCATGTACGCGGCGGCGATCCGGGTGGGCTACGATCCCGGGATCATCCTCAAGGAACTGCACGGGATGATCGAGGCCATCGGCGGGGTCAACGGCTTCACGCGCGGCAACGTCCACGGTGTCGAGAACTGCAGCATCGTGCCGAACGCCATCAACGAGATGCTGTGCATGGGGCACCAGGGCGTCTTGCGCGTTTTCCCGGTGTGGCCGAAGAACAAGGACGCGCGCTTCCTGAACATCCGCGCGTGGGGCGCGTTCCTGGTTTCCAGCGCGCTCAAGGGCGGGGTCGTCCAGTTCGTGAAGATTCAGAGCGAGAAGGGCCGTGATTGTACGCTGGTCAATCCCTGGGACGGCAAAGCAGTGGATGTCTACCGTGACGGCAAGAAAGTTGAAATGTTGAAGGGCGAGCGGGTGGTGCTGAAGACTACCGCCGGCGCGACGGTGGTGCTGGCCCCGGAAGGCGCGGGCTGTCTCGCGGAGGCCGGGTGAGCCGCGCTTTGGGAGGGTAGAGCGACGCGTCTCGCGGAGTCGCGCGCGGAGTGCAGCAGGAGAAGGCACGGAATTTAGCCGCAAAAGAATGCAAAGAACACGAAAGGACCTTTTTTGCGTTCTTTGTTCCTCCCAAAGGACTTTCACAGCATGAAGCTCATCAAGATGGGATTGGGGCTCGCGTTGGTTCTGGCCTTCAGCGCGGCGGCGGCGGAGAAGCCCGCCGCCAGGAAGGCCGCCACGCGGGCGGCGCCGCCGGGCCCGAAGCCCACCCAGGCCAATGTCGCCTACGGACCCCACCCGAAGCAGGTACTCGACTTCTGGCAGGCGAAGTCCGACCAGCCCGCGCCGCTGGTGTTCTTCATCCACGGCGGCGGCTGGCAGGGCGGCAGCAAGGGTCGTGTGGACGGGGTGCAGGATTACCTGGATGCCGGCATCTCGGTGGTGTCGGTCGAGTACCGCTTCATCGCCGAGGCCACCGCCGACAAGGTGGTGCCGCCGGTGAAGGGGCCGCTGCACGACGCCGCGCGCGCGCTGCAATTCGTCCGCAGTAAAGCAGCCGAGTGGCACCTTGATAAGGCCCGCATCGGCGCCTCGGGCGGCTCTGCAGGCGCGTGCTCGAGTCTGTGGCTGGCGTTTCACCCGGACCAGGCCGACCCGCAGAGCAGCGATCCCGTCGCGCGCGAGTCCACCCGGCTGTGGTGCGCCGCCGTGCTGGTCGCGCAGACCACGCTCGACCCCCAACAGATGAAGGAGTGGACGCCCAACAGTAACTACGGCGGCCACGCGTTCGGCTTCACGGGCGACCCGCAGAAGCACCTCTCGCAGTTCGGCGAGTTCCTGGCCGGCCGCGAGAAGATCCTGCCGTGGATTGCCGAGTATTCGCCCTACGCGCTGGTGACGGCCGACGATCCGCCGGTTTACCTTCAATACCACGCGCCTCCCGCGCTCGGCAAGGAGCAGAAGGACCCGACGCACACGGCGAACTTTGGCGTGAAGCTGCAGGAGAAATGTCGGAGCGTCGGCGTCGCGTGCGAACTCGTCTATCCCGGCGCGCCGGACGTGAAGCACAAGACCGTACAGGCCTATCTCATCGAAAGACTCAAGGCGCCGGTCACACCATGACACCGGAAAATCCGATCAAGTGCATATCCCTTTTACTCTAGCGATAACCGAAATGAAGCTTAACGGAATTGTTTTGGGCCTGCTGGCGCTGGCGGCGGGCGGGACAAGTCGCGCCGACGTGCGCGTGCCGGCCATCTTTGGCGATCACATGGTGCTGCCGGCGGGGACGAACACGCCGGTCTGGGGCTGGGCCGCGCCCGGGGAATCCGTGACGGTGACCGTGGGCGACGCCAGGACCGCGACGACGTCGGGCGCCGACGGCCGGTGGCAGGTCGTGTTCACGAACCTGCCGACCAGCGTCACGCCGGTCACGGTGTCGGTCGCCGGCAAGAACACGCTGACCTTCCAGGACGTGCTGATCGGCGACGTGTGGGTTTGTTCGGGACAGTCGAACATGGCGTTGCCGCTGCGCCGCGTGCTCGGGCGGGATGCCAGCGGCACCAACGGGCTGGGCCAGGCCCACGCGCCGCAACTCCGTTTGTTTGCGATGAAGAAATTTGCGGCGCTGGAGCCGCGGACGAAGTGTCAGGGAAACTGGTCGGTGTGCACGCCGGGCGCGGCGCGGGAATTTTCCGCCACGGCCTACTTCTTCGGGCGGGAAGTGCAGCAGGCCGAGCGGATCCCCATCGGCCTGCTCGGCGCGAACCGGGGGAGCACCTGCGCGGAGTACTGGACCAGCCTGGAGGCCCTGCAAGCCGAGCCGGCGTTTTCGAACTATGTCAGCCGGGCGCTCGCGGCCAAGGCGCGCGCGGCCGGCCAGGTCGCCGCCGGCGCCGACCTGACGGAGGACAAGGCGGTCAGCGTGCCGTCGCTGCTCTTTAACGCCATGATTCACCCGCTCATCCCCTTCGGCATCAAGGGCGCCATCTGGTACCAGGGGGAGGGCAACAGCGACCAGGCGCTGCTGTACCGGACGCTGTTCCCGGCCCTGATCCGCGACTGGCGGCGCCGCTGGGGCCGGGGCGATTTCCCCTTCTACTTTGTGCAACTCCCCAATTTCGGGGCGGCCAAGGAGCAGCCTGACGATGACAGCGATTGGCCGCGCTGCGCGAGGCGCAGTTGCTGACGCTGAAGAGCGCCAAGAATACGGGCATGGCCATCGCGATCGACATCGGCGAGGCCAACAACATCCATCCCACCAACAAGCAGGAAGTCGGGCGGCGTCTGGCCCTGCTGGCGCTGACCAACACCTACGGCCGGACGCTGGAATGTTCCGGCCCGCTGTACGAGCGCATGGGATAACGTACGATTATTTTCGCACTTTGCAAAAGGCCGTTCTCCCCCGATAGTTGGTGGTTAGGCAAACAACCAAACCACAGGAGAGACGGCCATGGCGAAGACGATAGCGGAAAAGCGTGCGGAGGCAAAGCCCGTGAT
>CAIQIC010000553.1 GCA_903871765.1 uncultured Lentisphaerota bacterium | reverse complement strand
GTGCGGCGGCATTATCCAACAGGCCGTCAGCCGGCGCCTGCCGGTGCGCGTGGTGTTTCTGACCCATGGGGACAACAACGAGTGGTCCTTCATGCTCTACCGCAAACACCCCGTGGTGCTGTCCGGCGCCGTCCGCGCCATGGGCGCCATACGCCACGACGAGGCGCTCGCCGCCGATGCCGTGCTCGGTCTGCCCAAGGAGTCCTTGACCTTTCTCGGCTATCCCGATTTCGGCACCCTCCGCATCTGGTCCCAGCACTGGCACACCAACGCGCCGTTGCACAGCATGCTCACCCGGGTGGCGGCCGTGCCCTATGCCGACGCGCTCCGTCCCGGCGCGCCGTACAAGGGCGATGAAATCCTCCGTGATCTGACAGGCATCCTGCGCGAATTCCGCCCCACCAAGGTGTTCGTCTCGCATCCCGCCGACCATAACGGCGATCACCGCGCCCTGTACCTGTTCACCCGCGTGGCCTTGTGGGATCTCGAACAGGAAATGAAACCCGCCCTGCTGCCGTACCTGCTTCATTATAAAAACTGGTCCCGGCCCCACGGCCGGCCGGCCGGCCAGGAACTCGCCCCGCCCGCCCAGTTTGCGGATCAGGTCGCCTGGCGCCGGTTTACGCTGAGCCCCGCCCAGGTGGACGTCAAACGGGTCGCGCTGCAAAAACATGCCTCGCAATACCACGCAGCCGCCGGTTACCTGCGGTCCTTCGTCCGCGGCAACGAGCTGTTCGGCGACTTCCCCGTGCTTCATCCCACCTCCGAAAGCGAGGCGGTCTATAAGGCGCGTCTCCGCGCGCGCACGGGCGATGCCGACGAGCCGGCCGAAGAACTGACCGAGCAGGAACGCGACGCCTTCGTCGGCCTTGTCTGGCGCTACGTGTACCGCGACGGCGACCGCCTCGCCTTTGCCGTGGAACTCTCGCGGCCGTTGGCGAAAACCGTGCAAGCCAATTTTTCCGTTTTCGGCTACCGCGGCGACCGGCCGTTTGCCGCCATGCCCAAAATCCGCGTGGTGGTCGGCGAATTCAACTACGACGTTTATGACCAGGATCACCAGCTTCCCAGCCGCGCCGTCACGCTCCAGCGCCACATGAAGGAAATCATCCTGGACGTCCCCCTCAAACTGCTCGGCGATCCGGAACGCGTCCTGACCAGCGCGCGCACCGCCCTGGCCGACGTGCCCCTCGACTGGGTCGCCTGGCGCGTCCTCGATCTGCGCTGAACCGCTGTCGCCCTCCGGAGCCACCGCAAGCGTCCCAGACACGGGCGCTGCCGGAAAGCCCAGGCCCAAGCCACGGGGAGCGGCAAGAACAAAATGTGGCCTTATGCGGGTGCGGAATGATAAGAACGGCCCGGCACATGATACGACTCAAGAGCATCGGACTGGCGCTGTGCGCCCTGTTGACCGCCGGAGCCGTCCCGGCGCAACCGGGCGCCCTGGATGGCACCCAGTGGATCTGGTTTGCCACCGAGCCGCCGGTGGCCATCGCGCAGATGCCGCCGGGCAGCGGTTATTTCCGGGCCGGGCTGGCCATCCCCGAGAAGACGCGTATCGCCACCGCGGAGCTGATCATCACCGCGGACAATCTGTATACGGTTTACCTGAATGGCAAACTGGCCGGGGAAAGCGCCACGGATCCCAACCTCTGGAACCGGCCCAAGCGGTTTGCGGTGTCCGGCCTGTTGCGGCCGGGGTGGAATATCGTGGCGGTGGAGGCGGTGAACACCGCGACGGGCCCCGCCGGCCTGCTGGTCAAATTAACAGCGCAGATGGCGGATGGCCAGAACATCGAGCTGGCGAGCGACGCGAGCTGGAAAGCCCACGACCAGGAGGAGCCCAACTGGTTTCAAGTAGATTTCAACGACCAGGCCTGGCGCAAGGCGCAGACTCTGTGCGCTTACGGCGGGCTGCCCTGGGGCCCGCTGGCCGTGCCGGACCACGCCGAGCCCGCCGGCGTCCCGACGCTCTCCGCCGCGGCGGCGGTGCCGGCCGATTATCCCTGGCCGGAGGGGATCGTGTTCGTCGGCGAGGATTGCAGCCTCTACCGGCCCACGGCGGGCACGGGCACCAGCTACGACAGCCTGACGGTCACCCTCTTCAATCCCCGCGATTCCCGGGCCTTCCCCGAGCATGACCTGCCCGCGCCGATGAAAGTGGGCCGCAAGCTTTTGGCCCTGCAGCCGGCCAAGCCCGGGGTGACGCCGCGCCTGCTGCTGGACGCCGGCCAGGGCGGCCTCGGCTCGCCCAGCGTCTCGTTCGACGGCCGGTGGATCTACGTTTCGATGGCACGCGAGCGCGAGCCGTTTTTCCATCTCTTTCGCGTGCCGGCGGCCGGCGGCGCGCCGCGGCAGCTCACGGACGGGCCCTTTCACGACATTGACCCGGCGGAGTTGCCGGATGGCCGGATCGTTTTCACCTCCACCCGCATCGGGCGGTTCGAGGAATATCATAACACGCCCGCGCGCGCGCTGTTCGTCATGTCGGCGGACGGCGGCGACATCCGCCCGCTCACCCACACGTTCATCTTCGACAACGAGCCCGAGGTGCTGGCGGATGGCCGCATCCTGTTCATCCGGTCGGACAACTTTTTCGGCCGCGGCAAGGTGGAGACGCTGCTGCACGCCATTCATCCGGACGGCACGGAGGGTTACACGGAGTTCGGTCTGGATCTCGGCCCGGAATATGGCGGGCGCCTGCGGGCGTTCTCCTGCGGCAGCCCGGCGCCCATGCCGGATGGACGGGTCGCGTTCCTGACGGGCACGGATATTGCGGTGGGCCATCCGGGCTGCACGCAGCGGGAGCTGCTCCACCTGCCGGTGGAAGCCGGCGACGTGGCGGCGCTGCCGGATGGACGGCTGCTATGCACCGTCCCGCGCCAGATGCGGGTGGCCCGGCTGGCCAAGGCGCAGCCGCGCGTCAACCACGAGGTGAGTTACGGGAAAATCGGCATCGTGGATCCCCGCGGGAAATCGGCGCAACCGGTGATCCTGCTGGACTCCCCGGAGGCGCCGCTGCATTCGCCGGTGTATCTGGGCCCGCGCCCGCGTCCGCCGCAACTCGCCGCCAAGGTGAACCGCGGCAAAGAGGACGATCCCGGCGCCACCGGCGTACTGTTCTGCCAGAATGCGCGCTTCACGAAGAACACCACCGCCGGCTGGTCGCAGGTGCGCGCCATCCGGGTGCTGGCCGGGAAGGGCCTGACCACGCGCTCGTCGCATTCGTACATCGTTCACGCGGGCAGCGACGTCACGGAACTGGGCACCGTGCCGCTGGCGCCGGACGGATCGTTCGCCGTGGCGGTGCCGGCGGACACCGCCATCGCCTTCCAGGCGGTGGATGCCGAAGGGCGCGCGGAGCTGAACGAGATGTCCTGGATTTATGTGCGCCCGGGCGAAACGCGCGGGTGTGTGGGCTGCCATCAGCCGCGGCAGGTCACGCCGCCGGCGGCTGGAACGTTGATGCAGGCGATGCAAACACCGCCGTTGAAGTTGCTGGGCGGCGGCCAGCCGCATCGCTTCCGCGGCAACAACGCCGCCGTCACCGGCCTGATGGAAATGCAGTTTGACCGCTACCGGGAGGTGGCCGGCCTCAACCGGCACAGCGTAACGGCCGGGTCGCTGGACACCGGCGCACAAGAGGTGCAGGCGCTGAGCGTCATCCTTCAGCAGGGCGGGGTGGCGCAGCGTATTTCCGCCGCCCAGCGGCTGGCCATTTTCCGCGACCCGGCGGCCGCCCCGGCGCTCGCGCAAAACTTGCGTGCTGAAGACCGGGAACTACGCGTGGCCGCCGCCCTGGCGCTGGCGGCCTGCGGCACCCGCGCCGCCGCGACGCCCTTGCTGGCGGCGCTGGCGGATCCGGATCCGCTGGTGGGACAGGCCGCGGCGCTGGCGCTGGAAAACCTCACCGGCCACGCCCGGCCGTTCAATGCCTTTGCCGATCCACCGGCCCGCCAGGCACAGGCCCGGGCCTGGGACGAATGGTTCCGGGAAACCGGCTGGGATCAGATCGAGCAGGAATTAATCCGACGGCTGGAGAGCGCGGAGCGCGATGTCGTGCGCCGCGCGGCGGTGGCGCTGGGCCACACCGGTGGCGCGGCGGCCCGGACGGCGATGCGCGCCTACGTGACCCGGGCGCGGGAGAACAATCCGCTGCCGGAATGGCGGAAGCATGCGCAGGGCGATGGCGCCATGTTCAATGCGCTGGCCGCCGTCAACCCGCGCACGCTGCAAGCCGCGACGCGGGCGCTGGGCAGCTTGCAGGATGCCGCGTCCGTTCCGCTGCTGGCCGAGACGCTGCGCCGGCACAACGATCCGGAGACGGCCAATTTGTTTCTGGCCGAGGCGGCTGCGGAGGCGCTCGGCCGGATCGGTACCCCGGAGGCCGAAGCGGCCTTGCTCAGCGCCTTTGCCGCGTTGGCGCCGTATCCCGACCACACACGCTGGTACGGCGACCACGACGCGCTGATCGCGTGTCATGCCGCGCCAGTGCACTACCTGATCACCGAGGCGCTCGATTACCTGGGCTCGACCCGCGCCGGGCCCATCGTGCCGCACCTGATCCGCTCGGTGCCCACCGATCCGGATCGCGCGCTGCTGCCGGCCAATGACGACTGCGAGGCGCTGGTCGGCCGCGTGATCCGGAGGGCCGGCCAGGAAACCGTCGTCGTGGAAACCTGCCTGGGCATCCTGGGTGACACCCAGGCGGTCCGGAACCGCGAGATCGAGCAGGCGCTCCAGCAGACGCACCAGGCCTGGGGCGGCAAGCCCGACCCCGAAAACCGCGCCGCCCAGATTCTTTCCCTGGTGTGCCGCGACCGCCAGTACGAGCCGCGCATCCGCGCCGCGTTTGAGCGCTACCGGGTCAAGGCGGTGGATATTCCGCGGGTGTTCGACACCGGCATCCCGGTGGTGACCAAGCTGCCGGCCAGACACTGGGTGTGCTTTTACCTGGCACGCGCGCTGGGCAACCTGGCGGATGCGCAGTCGGTGAGCGCGTTGGTGGCGGCGCTGGAGCAATCGCCGCCGGAAGCGGCCGCCGGCCGGCCGGACCCGCTCGGGCCGGGCGTGCTGTTTCTCCACAACGATCTGACGCCCTGCTGGCGCGCGGCGTCGGCTTGGGCGCTGGGCCGGATCGGCGATCGCCGCGCCGTGCCCGCGCTGTTCAACGCCGTCCGCAACCTGGACAACGCGACGGACACCCGCCATGCGGCGGTCGAAGCCCTGGGCCTGCTGGCCACCCCGGCCGACCTGAAGGCCATCAACCGGCTGGCGGCAGATTACCCGGAAGTCTCCACCCGGCGCGCGCTGCTGGAGACCGGCCGGAAGGCAAGCCAGCCGGGGATCAGCAACAAATAGAAGTTCTTCAGCGCGCCCAGGCCTCGGCTTCTTCCATCGCAATGCGCGCCCAGTCCCACAACCGCTGCGGCTGGCGGCGCACGGTGGAGATGTCTTTCATGATCAGCTCGACGTGGCACCCGCGGGCTTGCTCCAGGAACTCGCGCAGATCCTGCCGGGCGTGTTCGGGATGCCAGTCGTCCCCGGCCAGGATCGCCGGATTTGGCTTGCGGCTCAGGACCCAGTGCGGCCCGAGGGTCGCGACGGCGCGCTCGGTCCGGCACCACGGCGTGACGGAGACTTTACGGAGGTTGGGGATCCGCTGCAGCAGGTCGGCTTTGCCGTCGAGCGGTTCGCAGCACCCATAGTAATTCAAGCCCCACCGGCTGAGCCACCGGAGATCGTGCTGGAGGGCGAACTGCCAGTGCATGTCGGGCGAGACGCCTGAGAAGATTTGCGCGTTGGAGCAGCCCCACATGTTGTGCGGCTGGACGCGCGCCGGGTCGTAAACCGGGCCGGGCAGGTCGGAGACGTAGCCGTAGCCGCCGGAACCGATGCGGGTGTTGTCGGCATCGAGGGCCAGGGCGTTGAGCGCGATAAACTGGTCCAACTCGACCAGCCAGGCGTCCACCATCCGCTCGACGGCGGCATGGATGAGTTCCGGGCGCTCCACCATGTCCACCATGGCCTCCTCGATGCCCCACCAGCGAATCAGATAATCCCACGGTGTGAACCAGATGTGCGTCTGCCCCGTCTTCCGGACCGGCAGGATATCGGCATAGAGGTCGCACATCGCGCGGTAGCGGAACTCAGTCGCCTGTGTGTTGTGCGTGAGGACCGGCATCCTGATCTTGTCGAGGTCGGCGAAGTCGAAAATCTGTTTGTGGAAATGGCGCGAGACGATGTCGCTCTCGGCATCGGTGCGAGCCAGGTCCACGTCCTCGAGGATGCCGAAGTCGGTACTGTGCAGCGCCAGCGGACAGGGGAGGAAATCGTTGACGATCATGTCGCCCGGCAGATGGCGCCACTGGTAGAGCGTGCGGCGCAAGTCGCGCTCCTGGTCGCGCGCCCAGGGATGGACGCAGCGGAGAGTCAGCTCGCCATGGACGTCCATCTCGTGCCACGGAATCTCGTTGATCCAGACCATCGGGCGCACGGATTGCCGATCATTCAGCCGCCGCCACAACTCCGCTTTCTCCCGGTGCACGGGCAGCGCCGCGATGGCGGCCCATTCCCCGGCCAGCCGGCGCAGCACGGTCTGGTCGGCGTCACGGAGGACGATGGGTTCGGCAGGCGCCGGCGGTTCGTAGTGACTGGGATCGTGCAGCATGGCGGCTACAATAGGAAATCCCCGGCACGGCGTCCATGCCATATCGCGAGCGCACCGCGGCGGCCATGGTGAAAGTTGCCGATGGCGGCCGGCTGCCCCTAGTGTTTTTCCTGATGCAAAAATCAGGCGGCGCATGGCTTACCAAAGATCGTCGTTTGGTGTCTAATCGTCCGCGCGGAGTTGGGAGACAAACAAGAATAATGGCGGACCACCATGCCTGAGAGCGACCAACATTCCGCCGGGGTGCGAACGACAGCCGCAAGCAAGCCGGAGGCGGCTGGGGATGGAAGGCGTTCTGCCGCCGGCGTCCGGCGGGCCCGCGGCACCATCCTGATTGTGGATGACGAGGAGTGCGTTCGTCGCCTGACCAAACGGCAGACGGAGGGGATGGGCTTCACGACCCTGGTGGCGGCCAACGGCGGCGAGGCGGTGCAATTGTTCGCGCAACAGCCGGGCAACATCCGGTGCGTACTGCTGGACTTGAAGATGCCGGGCATGGATGGCGCCGAAACCCTGCGCCAACTGAAGGACATTCGCCGGAACATCCCGGTGGTCATCACCTCGGGATACGCTGAACCGAAAATCCTGCTGCGCCTGCAGGACTTGGGCGTGGCCGGTGTGCTCGACAAGCCTTATGCCCGGGACATGCTGGAGTCAAAGCTCGCGGAAGTGCTCAGCGAGGACTAGTGCCTCACGAGGCCGAAAACGTGCTACCGACCGGTTTGGCGGAAGGTGTCAGCGGAGTTGACGATCGTCACGGCCCTGACCGGCATCGAGTACGTCGCAACGGCCTGGTCTTCTTCCAGGATGTCGCTCGATAACGCCGACTTCAGATTATCGGAATAGGACATCGGCGAAGGGGCCGCCGTCTTCAAGCTTTGTGCCAGGCCCTCGGCCTCCGCTTTATCCGTGACGATGACGATCGCCATGTTCCTGGTCTGCCAGTATTTTTTGACGGCCCGGTTGACATCCACCCGCGTAAGCTTGCCCAGCAGACAGTCCATTGCTGCGATGTAATCCTTTCGCCCATAGCAGCGGGCATCCATGAGAAAGCCCAACTGGCGCTCCGGGGTCTGGATGTACAGCTTCATGTAGCTGCGCAGAAACTCCCGCGTGAGCTGGAAATCCTCCTCCGACAGCCCCTGCTGGATGAGGCCATCCAGCTCGCGCAGCGCCAGGCGCAGCGCGAAGTGGGCATGGCCGATGCGGAGGTCGCGGAGTTCCGGATATTGCGCCTGCAAGCCCTGGGCCGTCTGCACCGGGCGGATCCAGATACTGAAGTAATTGGCGTGGCGCGGAACGCCCGGCTCCGGCAACATGTTGCCGGAACCGTTGCGATACCATTCGATGTACGAATAGTCGCCGTAGTTCATGGACCGCGCTTCGCGCAGTTTCTGATACAGCCGCGCATACGATTTGCGATGCTCGCCCAGCCAGGAGTTGGCGACCATCAGCGCGGCAAAATCGTCGTCGGCCCGCGTCAGGCTCAACGGAAAGCCGGCGCAGATGGCCGAGCCCAGCGCATGCTCCTTGGCGATGATTTCCACCTGGAGGCCGTCCGGCATGACCGCCGGATCCAGCCGCGGCCGGGGCGGGCGGGCCGGCGGCAGGCGGGCCAGGTCCGCGGTGAGCGTGGCCAGGAACTTCCGGGAATAATTCCCCGCCAGGCCGATGGTGAGGTTGTGGCGCGTGAAGCAATGGGTGTAGTGCGCCTGCACGTCCGCCAGGCTGATCGCGCGCAAGCCCTGCGACGTGCCCGCCACGGGATGCTGGTAGGGGGTTCCGCGGAACAGCACGTCCTCCAGCGCCAGCTTGCTGTACTCTTCGTCGGACGAGGCGCGGAGCACCTCGTCAATATAGTTCCGCTGATTCGACAGCACGCGGTTGAAGTCTTCCTGGGTGAAGGACGGAGTCAGCAGCAGGCCTTTGATGACCGGGTAAAACGCGTCGAGAAACACCGCCGGCACCTCGAAGGTCAACACGGCGACTTCCTTGTCGGCGGAGCTGGCGCACGCCGCCGCCAGCGGATACATCAAATCCACGATCTGCGCATGCGTCAGGTTGCTTGTGCCACCCTCGGTGATCAGCGCGGTGGTCAGTTGCGTAAGCCCCTCTTTGCCCCGGGGGTCGCATTGGGAGCCGTTGCGGAACATCAGCTTGATGACAACTTTATTCGAGCGGGGCAATTTGAGTTCGACCACCTCCTGCGCGCCGGCCGCCGCGAGCAGCAGGCTGAAGATGGCGAGCAGAATGAGTGTGCGTTTCATGGTTTATCCTGGGAAGCGAAGTTAAACTACGAAATTTAGTTTTCGCGCCTTTCGCGTGTTTCGTAGTGATCTCAACTGCCGAATCTGAGTTTACTGGACGCCGACGTCGGCGGCCGGGGAAAGGGTGGCCACCGTCAGGGCCGTGTTGACGAAGTATTTGTTGGCCACCCGGAGCAGATCGCCGGCCGTCACCTTCTCGTACAGGGCGTACAGGCGGTTCAGCGCTTCCGGATCGCCGGTCAGCCAGGTGTAATGCGACAGGGACTCGGCAATGTCCGTGGGGTTGTCCAGGCCCATGAGGAAGCTGTAGCGCAGATGCGATTTGGTTTCGGCCAGCACCCGCGCGTCCACCGGCTTGGTCTTTGCCACCTCCAGCGCCCGGACGATCTCGTCTTTCACCCCTTGCAGGTCGTCCGCCTGGACCAGGGAAGCGCTGATGCTGATCAGCCCCGGGTCGCGCGCGTCGCTGCACCCGCCGCCCAACGAACGGACTTTCTGTTCGTGCAGCACCAGTTTCTTGTACAGGTCGCTCTTCTCCGAAAACAGGATGGCCGACAGCACGTCCAGCGCCGGCACATCCATGCCCGTATCACTGAAGGCCGGTCCCTTGTAATTTAAACTCAGGAACGGCGGGAAACCGGCCTGCTGCAGGTGCGTGTAGCGGGTCGCCGACTGCACCGGTTCCTGGGGGATGATGGAGACATATGCGCCCCGCGGCCACCGGCCGAAGTACCGGTCCGCCAACGCTTCCACGGCCTTGGGCGTGACGCTGCCCACCACGAGGATGGTGGTGTGCTCGGGGCGATAGAACCGCCGGAAAAATTCGCGGGAATAATCGTACTGGTCCGGCATCGCCACGATGTCCTTGAAGTAACCCATCGTCGTGTGCCCGTAGGTGTGCGCTTGGAAGGCGGTCTCGGCGATCTTTTCCTCCAGTTGCACATAAGGGCTGGCCGAATTCTTGATATATTCGCCCTTGACGGCGCCCGCCTCGGTCTTGAAATCCTGCACGGAATATTTCAGGTTCTGAAAACGATCGGCCTCCACCTCGAACATGGTCTCCAGCTTGGCGGCGTTGCCGGTCATGTGGTACACCGTGCGGTCCTCGCTGGTGTTGGCGTTGGCCGAGGCCCCCGTGCCCTTCAGCACGTCGCTGTACTTTTCCTTGGGATACTTGTCCGTGCCGCGGAACATCATGTGCTCGAAGAAATGCGCAAAGCCGGTTTTGCCCGGTTCGATCTCGTCGCGCGAGCCCGCGCGGACCACGATGTAAAACGCCGCGAGCCCGGGGCTGGGGTAGGGCACCGTCACCACGTTCAACCCGTTGGCGAGCTGCTTCTGGTGGATGGGATAGGGCAGGATCCGGGCCTCGGCCCCGCACGCCGCCCCGCGGCTGCCCAGCAGGAGCAGCGCGGCCGCCATGACCCGCAACGAAATATTTCTTGACGGGTATTTCATGGCAGGCCGTCCTGGCGGCGCATCCTACTTCGGCGGCGTACGCGTCACCACCGTGTCGGCGGGCATGTCTTCCGGCTTCGGCGGCGGCAGCGTGACCTTGCCGGTGGCGGCCCACTCGGTGCCGCGCGCCAGCGTGACCTGGAAGCCGCTGCCGGCCATGGTGTGGGCATCATGGCCGAGCACGGTGTGGAAGACGCGGCCTTTGCCGTAGTTGATCACCATCAGGATCGGCTCGTGCTTGCCGGTGCCGTCTTTGTCGGGCGCGGAGAACGCCGTGGCAATGACGGTCAGGTTGGTCGCGGGGCCGCGCATCTTGGCATACAACTCGTCGGCCGCGTGTTTCCACTTGGGCGGCAGGCCTTTCATGATGGGATGCGTCGGTACGCGGGTCTCGACAACGAACTCGTGATATGCGCCGTGGGTGCCTCCGCTGCCGGGCGATTCGTCACGCACGATCTTGCCATCCTGCCAGTACAGCATCGGCCCGGATTTCTCGTTGCGGCCGCCCCAGCCGCCGACGCCGATCATCTCGTTGAACTCGCGCCAGCCGCCGAAGGAGTTGTCGGCGGCGTGGACACTGACGAACCCGCCGCCGTTGCGGACGTACTCGACGAACGCCGTGCGGACGGCTTCCGGCCAATCGTGGCCGTTGTAATTGGAGAGGATCACATCATAGTCGCTGAACTTCGGGCGCCAATCGTCTCCGATCGCCCCGTCCGGCGTCGTGGACACCTCCACGGTGAAACGGCCGGTTTGTTCGAGGGCCCACTTCATGACCGGCGTCGTGGCGCGCCAATCGTGGTTGTTCTGGCCGTCAATGATCAGCACCTTCAGCTTGCCCGCCGCGCACAGCGTCTGGCAGGTCGCAGCGAAACACAGCAGTCCCAGCAGCCATCCTCGTCGTCGCATGCTCATTCGGTCTCCTTTGGGTTTGGTTTGGGCCGGCATTCTCTCAAAAGCGGCGGGTTTTGGGAAGCCTTTCCGCTGGCGGGCGGGCCGCGATTTCCTCCGGGCGTTCTCGGGAGGGCGCTGGCGCCGGCAAGCGCCGTCGGTCGTGCCCTGACTCCGCGCCCCTGATGGTCTAGACATGACACTTTCCCCTGGCGGTCTCGTGCAACTAATTAAATTATCAAAGACTTGTTTCCAGTCATCGGTTTGGGGAACGCTTCCCAGGACCGGATATTATTGAAGAAGGTCTACGGGGACGCAGTGGCTGGCGGTTGAACCGCCGCCCTGGCCGCGGTCCAGGCTTCGATGTTCGATCGCTCGATTTGCTCCATGCTTTGGCGCTTTTGCTGGAATCGCTCGTAGCGGGCTTGCTCGTCGGCGGACCAGGCATTGGCTTCGAGATAGTCGCCGCAATAGGGGACCGCCAAGTCGATCCAGCAGGCCAATTTGGCCATCTCCGCGCGCGACACCGTCTCGCCGCCGTGACCGTCTTCCAACAGTTTCATGAGGCGGCTCTTGGCCGCGCCGGCGAAGTAGGGGGGCAACAGCGTAGGCGGCGACTGCGCGTCGGTCCAGC
This sequence comes from uncultured Lentisphaerota bacterium, assembly GCA_903871765.1. Classification (GTDB taxonomy): domain Bacteria; phylum Verrucomicrobiota; class Kiritimatiellia; order CAIQIC01; family CAIQIC01; genus CAIQIC01. Next base: position 2,922 of record CAIQIC010000553.1, on the reverse strand, counting down.
TCACCACGTCGCCCGGCCGCCCGACGAGACAGACGGGGCCTCCGACAAGGCTGGCCGCCTTGCTCTGGGTCAATGCCAAATAGGATTCACTCCAACGCCGCTTGGCCACAGGGTCGACTACTTGGCGGCCGAGCAGGCTGAATGCGGCATCGTTCGCGGTTAAGCTGCGGTTGGAGACTGATGTGCCTGGGGCGGTTGGGGCGCGGTCTTCCGATCGCACCCCGGTTGCAACCGAAGGTCTCCCGGCGTTTTCGAGACCGGTGGTCGAGCCCGCGGCGGGGTCGGGAGACCCGCGCGGAGCGCTGGCCGCCACGGGCGCAGAAAGATGATGGCAACGGATGCAATGACGGTCGAGAATGGGCTGGATTTCCTTCGGGAAGCTGAAGCCGCGAGGCGGTCCATGGAAGCCGGCGAGTTGCTCGACTCCCACCAGCAGAGCCGTCGGTCTGGAGGAGGCTTGCCGTGGGGTGGAGTTTTTCGACTCGTGGCAACCGACGCACGCTACGTGCTCTCCCGGCTGCGAGGTCGACCAGCTTCGCATGGTCTGCACCGCGTAGCCCTTCTCGTTCAAGGCCTGGAAATAGACAGGCGTCCTTGCCGGGACCAGAAACGCAGCCGAACCGTCGTCATAGACGGTGGCTTCGCCCAGGACGGTCTTCGGATCCCAGGCGCCGTTGCCGATCGAAATGGGCGTGCTGCTCAGCGCGGCGCCCGCGACGCCTTGGCTGTAATTCTCGCCAATGCCGGCTGCGCGAAAGCTCAGGGCGATTACGCGGAGCCGCTTGATCGTACCGCGCGGGATGCCCGCCAGGCCTGGTCCGGCGTAGATGTCCTGCAGGTAATACGTGCCGTGTTGCTGGCGGTAATCGACGGTGCTCGCACGCAGCGACGGCACGGACCGGGGCGCCAGCGGCACGGGCTGGTTGCAGGAGAGCGCCGGATCGGCGACCAGCAGCTCCCGCCGGCCGTCTCGGTCCATCCAGTAGACGGCAAAACGGTCCTTTGCGCCGGCGGGCCGGAAAGCGACGATGAACTCCGTCTCGCTCAAGGGATAAGGATATTGAAACTGGTCGCCGCTCTGGCCGTAGGCATCGATGCGAACGGCCTCCGTTTCGCGAACCGGGGCGATGAGTTGTGCGCCCTGGTTCTCCTGTCGGCCGTGCGCGGGGTCGAGAATGCCCAGCCAGCCTTTTTGGATCGTGTGGTGGCCCGAGAAAACGGCGACCACCTTTTGTGTGCCGGGAATCGTCCTGGCGTGCAAAATGGCTGTGGGAAACCAGGTGTTGTTGCCGTAATAGGCGGTCTGGCACGTGCCGTCGGGATTCATCTGGAACAGGCCCTGCGGGAAAATCTGGCCGCGATCGTTGTATTCCCAACGCGTGTAGAGAACTCGGCCGTCGGGCGTCACGGTGGGGTAATTCGAGTGGACCTGGTCGAAACCGAGGCGGCGCAGATAGCGGCCGTCGCCGTCACACGTGTAAAGGTTGCTCACTTCGGTCCACCAGCAATCGACCGTCTGCACACAGCGCGTCGAATTAAAGACGATATCGCCGTTGGGGACATACGCGCCCTCGTAGTCGGCAAAACCGAGCCCAGAGGTTAACTGACGCACGGCGCCGTGGGCCACGTTCATTTCATAAAGGTGATAGTCGTCCCGGTCCAGCGACTTCTTCCAGGCGAAGAGGACGCGGCGGCCATCGTAGGAAACGTCCGGATCGCGGATCACTCCCCCGGGATCAGCCACCAACGTGCGCGTCTCGCCATACAGGCCGTGCAGCAGGAGCAGGCACAGGCTCGATCCCGGCACGAAGTGACACTCGGCCTGGGCGTCGGATTGGCCCTCCGTGTACGCGTAGTGCGAGCCGCCCAGGTCGTAATGCTTGGTGAAGACGATGCGCGGCGCCTCTTGCCGCAGTGTACGGAGGCGGGCGGCACGGCGTTCGGCGCACGCCCGCAGATACAACTCCTCCCAGCGCGGATCCCGCGGTGACGCGGCAACCTTGTCGAGCGACGACATCGCGGCCTGCAACGCGGTCGCAGCAGCGCCGAGTTCCGCGGCGATGCGCTGCGCCGCTCGATCGTAGCAGCCGCCCTTGAGCAGGCCGTCCTGGAGCCGCCAATCCTCGGCGACGTCTTCCGGAGGGCTGTCCTGGCGAAGGGACGTCTGGCTCCAGGCCGCGTGGCAGCAACTTGCCGCGCAGGCGAGTGTGAACATGCATATTCGCCACTTATACATCATTTTCGTGTATTTCGCGCTTACTGCACACCGCGCCCTTGAATTCCGGGCGCCCCGCCGCGGCTTCCCGGGCTTGCTGGATGGCCCGCGCCGCCAGGGTTGCGAGCAGCAGGACTCCAGGCGGGTTTTGTTTCATTAATCCACCAAAATCGCCAGGTCAATGTACTGGCCGCCCCACGTCTGGTGGGTGTGGATCGCGATGGTGTTGGCGCCCTTCTGCAAGGCCTTGTTCAATTGCTCCGTCACGATGTGCAGCCGGTAGTTGCCGATGAATCCCTTGACGCTCAGGATCTGCTGTCCGTTGACGTAGACCTCCGTGTCCTCGTCATAAGAGATGACCACGGCGCCATGCTTTAACGTACCGCCGTCGTAGTCAAAGGTCTTTCGGAGGTAGATGTCCCCGGAGGTCCATTCGGTCCGCACCGTCCCGGGTCCATGGCCGAAGGGTGCCAGGCCGGTCTTCCAGGCCTGGTCATCGAAGCCGGCCTGCGTCCAGTTCTCGCCCGGCTTGTCCGTGACGTACTTGTAGGGCGTGCTCAGCTTCCCGTCCTGCACCGCGCCGACCAGCACTTTCCATTGGGCAATAATGACGGGCTCGGCCGGCGGGGGCGCCGCCGGCGCGCCGCGCTCGTACGCCGCCGGCCGCGCGGTGATGGCCTGCAGTTTCCGCACGTCGAACTTCGGCT
>CAIQIC010000552.1 GCA_903871765.1 uncultured Lentisphaerota bacterium | reverse complement strand
TGTGGCGCGCGCCGGTTCGCCGCTGGACCGATGCGGTGGTGGCGCTGGCCACGCTGGGGGTCATCGCGGCCGCGGTGCAGCCAAAGCTTGCCGCGGGATGCGTGGTGGCGGCCAATGCGGCGCTGGGGCTCTGGCTGGCGCGCGGCTGGGGCAAGCAAAAATTCATCCGGAATAAATCGCTTACAGTTTGACCGGACGCGCCGCTCATCTAGGGTGAAGGGCAACACCCTGCAGTGTTCGAGGTGCGTTCAAGAACCGCTCTTTGCCTTTGATAATTACCGGGAGCCAAACCAACAGTGGCGGCTGCTAGGCCGTAAATCGGAAAGCAAAAACCACCAGGCGGCGCCCACCTGATCAAAAAAAGGATTTAGAGCCTTTGAGCACACGGCACAGGCGGGGTGTTGCATTTTAATCGGTTTGCGCTCTGTTCAACCTCGTACCATTCGAAAGACCCGTGCGCCACGGCCCCTGCCTCGACTCCACCACACCGCCTGTCCTTCCGGGCGGAGGTATTTACGGAACATGTCAACTATTAGTTGACAAGTTATCCGGGGTTTTTCTTGCGAGCGCTGACGTGGCCTGGATGGTGGAATGGCGGCGGGGCGCACTCAAGGTCCACCGGAACTCGCCATGAACCCGTACGAATCCAACCTCCTCCATGTGCTCCATGTCGCGGCAGCACTCGTGCTCATGGGCCAGACGTTCTACGCCTTCGCCGCGCCACCGGAGACGCGCCGGAAGGTGCTGATCTGGGCGGGCGGCGCCAGCCTGGTGATGCTGCTCACGGGCGTGCGCCTATGGCAGATGGTTTTTGGATTTGCACCGGCCGGCTGGCTAATCGTGAAGATCGTCTGCTGGCTCGGCCTTTCCGCGCTTGCGGGGATCGCCTATCGCCGGCGTGAGCTGGCGGGAGTGCTCACCTGGGTGGCCATGATTCTGGCCGTGACAGCCGTGGCCATGGTCTACGTGAAGCCGTTTTGAACCGGAGATTTTGTTTTCACCACAGAGGGCACCGAGGCTGAAGGAGGTCACCGAGGCCGCTCGGGCTCACGGCTGATGAGGATCTTTAGCTTTTGCCGTAGCGCGGCGAATCCGCCAAAAGCCAAATCGTGAACACTAGCAAATGCGGCCGATGCTGTTTCGAAGCCGGTGGCGGAAGGCAACTTCGAATTTTCGTCTCAAGAATTGACCGGGCGCGCCCTTTTGGCTTTTGTCCGCCAAGGCCGGAACGTTAGCCCCCTGACGCTTTGGCTTAATAACACTGTTAGCCATGAAAGGACGATCTTCGTTCTTCGCGTTAATGATTGTCTTCGGAGGGTGCGCGGCGGCGCCCAGTTATATCTGCTTCAACGGCGAAGCGCGTCTTGCTGCAATGCCCATCGGCGAATTCGTCGGCACATATCAAGCCGCCGTCCACGTCAGCTGGGGCGGACACAATACCATCACGGTGAATCCAGATGGCACGGTGCTGTGGGATTACGCATACTATGGCGACCTCGTCGATGAGAAGGGAGTCTTGGACTCGAATGTTTTCAGCGTTACAGGGAGGTGGAATAGAGAAACGGAAGGGGCCTATCGATTTGGGATCAAAGCCCCCGACAAAGAGCATTTGGACGAATACGACTGCGTTTGCATTTCCTCGGCCGGCAAGAGAGGATTCGTGCTCTTGAAGTCAGGTGGCCGACTCAAGACCGAATTGACCGCCAGCGATGGATATTCTGGAGTATTCTTTAGGGAGGGGAAATTGGCTAACCAGCCGCCGCTGCAGACGTCGACCAGCGGCACGTCGGCTGCTGGCGAACCCATCGCGCCGCCGTCCGGCGCTGCAGGTCGGTGACATTAGGCACTCGGACAACATCCACCCGAAATGATTCATCTCTTCTCAAATATCCGATGGCTCCGACTGCTTGGCGTGGCGCTCGCAATAATCGCCCTGAGCTTTGCAATCTTGATGATTGTTGTCGCGGGCTATGCAACCGCGCTGGCATTTCAGGCCCGCGGTTCCCCTGACCAAAGGGCCATAAATCATTTTGCTGCCGGCGTGAGCCCTCAGGTGATGCCTTGGCTGGAGTGCATCCTGACATTTGTTCTCTCATTCGGTGTTTTCCGAAGAACGAAAGAGCTGAGGGTGATTCACGGCCTGCTTCTTGGAATTCTGGCCGGCCTCGCCGGTCTGGTCGTTGTCCTGTGCGTTCGCGGCCACCTAAGCCTTCGCGGCTTTGTCATCTTGATTCTGATGGTTGCATTGGGCTGGCTCGGCGGTCTTTGCGCACAAAAGTGGCCGGCCAAGACATGAAGATTTGGCCTAACCAGACGCCAGAGCCAACGCCCACGGCTGTCACTCGTGCTGCTGCGCAGCTCTCGCGCCAGCCGCCTGGCGTGGCTCATCTCTGACGTTGGGCAATATGCTCTGGCATGCCTCGGACAGCCCTTTGGGCTGAATCCGGGGACAGCAGCCTACAGCTTGCCGGGACTCACTCATGACCTGCATTTTCGCCGGTTGCCTCACGAGCGGGGACGATTATGTTGTCGGCATTCCCGGCGAAAATGCCTGACGACCAACCGAACATTTCCCCCGCGGGTGAACTCTGCGGAGTCTGGGTCGATGATGAGGGCCGAGCGCACCTCGCCGTCGCCACCGCGGACGGCGGGCGGAAGGAGCAGG
>CAIQIC010000551.1 GCA_903871765.1 uncultured Lentisphaerota bacterium | reverse complement strand
TCACGCCCTGGTCGGCTGCATGATCTTGATCCGTGCCGCCTGTTTTTCTCCGACCCAGATCGTCGGCCGGCCTTCGCGGATTACCGCCACCTTGCTCCAGCGTGGATCATTAGACTTATCCAGCTTGATAATTTTACCCTTCATGTGCTTTCTCCCGTGTTACATCTGCCGCGCCAACGTGTCCACATCGCCCGCGTACTGCGTCCAGGTCACCCGCCCGCCATCGCCGCGTGGCATCTCGCCCGTAATCAGCACCATGCCATCCCGCGTGATCCGCACCTTGCGCGCGCCGGCCCGCTTGAGCATCCGCGCCCGTATCGCCCGCCGCTCTGTTGCCGTAGTTTTCACTCTGCCCACCCCGGCAGACGGTAGACCGTTCCATCCGCAAGCATCACGATTACAAGCCTGCCGTTATCCCAGCCCAGCAGGTTGCCGACGTTGTCAATTTCCCAGGTCATTTTCTTTTCTCCCTTTGCGTTGTTTCTAATCCCGCTCACGATGTACTATATAGCAGCCCCCATGCCAGCACACAACGGCAGAGCAACAATCGCAATGCCAGCCGCGCGAAACACGCGAAACAAAATCTTTCCGCTTGACACGCGCAACACAACGGCAGCGCAACTTGTAAAACGCTATCAGCACAAACACCGCACCACCATGGGGTTAAGATGTATTTCGCAATTCGCAAAACTGCGCTCCAAACTGCTACCAGCGCAATGGTAAGCGTTTACAACTAAAGATTTGCAGGCGTGAAAAAAAAGTTGCTCGCCAACTTGACAACGCGCCGGCATGTGGTATGGTTTGCGCGTCATGCAAGCCATACCATATGACAGCGTACGGCGCGCGGCTACGGCCGCACGGCCCGAAGATGCCCCTGCCCTGACAAGCAGGATTCAACAGGCAGACCCGGAGATCGAATCCCCCAACTGCCTTAATGCGGTGCCGTTCCATTACGCGGCACACGGCTACACCGCCCGGCTAAACAAGGGCAGCGTTTTCTTTGTCGAGTTGAGCGCGAGGGTGTAGTGTCCAGCCATACGCCGATTGCCGACGGGCAGCGGACAGCAGGACGGAGACCGGCCTAAAAACCTCTAGGGCGGTCTCTGCCTCGGCCTCAAAGCCTCCGGGCAATAGCGCAACACGCCCCCAAGCCACAGGACACGCCGGGACAAGCGCCATAACACCCCCACGCCAAGCGACCCGGCGAGCACAAAAAAACAGGATGCCAGCATAAGACCCCCCCTGTCAGGATTGATCCTGGGGCAACGTCGCGAGTCCATTTTGTTGACAACGCGCAAAAACAGGGTATTTTGACCCCATGCCAGACTGCGCCACCATGGACCCGCCGCCGGCGGACCCGAAAGCCCGCAAGCGTGAAATCGCGCGCGCAAATCTTGTGAAGGCTCGTGAGCGCCGATGGAACACCACGGGACACGACGCCGGCATTGTGTCACGACCCGCTGATGGTGCAACGGTGCAAACACCTTGTGCAAGCTTCTCCGATGCTCAAATGCTGCGGATCGCCGAGGAAATCGCCGGCGAAGGCCCGCCGCAGGCCCGCTTGATGGCCCTGGACCGCATAGCCGAATGGTCAGGGCGTCGCCTGCTGGGTGAATCCCAGGCGTATAAGCCCGATCCTGCGCGACTTGCGGCACTCGACCGCGCGGCCCGCGCGCAGATGGGCGTAGACCTGGGTGAGCGTGGGGCGGTGGTTGCGGTGCTGACCAGCGCCGGCAGCAGGGTGATCCGGGGAGATGCGCGCGCGGTTGTGCGGGAGCTGGCCGGCGTGCTGGGTGTTTTGGACGTGCTCGCAAAAGAGGCGGAAAAGGGCAATGAAATCGAGGGTGTTTAGCAGTGTCGCAAAACGCATGTTCGCACGGGTGAGAAACGCACAGCCAGCTTGACGATTCAGCTAAACGAAGTTTACATAATCAGTAAGATGCGACGTATCCAATCGCGATCATCAGGGCGGGCAGGGGCACTGGCACGCGGGCGACGGGCGGGGGTGGCACCTTCCGCGCAGTGCACGCGAAATAATACCTACTTCGACTTGACAAACTGCATATTATGTAATACGTTATCCACATGAAAGAACAACGGGTTCCTGATCGCTTGCGCCACGTGTTTGAGTTTTACGGAATTGATGCGTTCGATACTCTAGCGCGAGAAGCGATGTTTTTCAGCAGTGGTTTTGTTTACCTGATTGGCTGCGGCAGGCACGTCAAGATTGGAACAACGAATGGCGATGCGCGTGCGCGTCTGGCTTTTTTGCAGATTGGAAATCCGAAAGAATTGAAGTTGTTAAAGGTGTTCCGGTCAGAGCATCCCACCTACGCCGAAGATCGTCTGCACGCCATGTATGCCAAACACTACACGCGCGGCGAGTGGTTTGAACTTCCGCGCAGGGATATAAATGTGCTGCTGCATGTTGAAAATATTGATGAGTGGCTTGATGCCGGGGAGGATGAGGATGAGCAAACTGGATGAAGAAAGCCCGACGCGGCGGCATTGCAACGTGCGGCTGGAGAAAGACCTGTATGCGGCCTTGAAGCTGCTGTGCCGCAAGGGGTGGAATTTCAGCCGCGTGGTGAACGCGGCTTTGCGGGAGTGGCTGTCGGCGAAAGGCGGCAAGTGATGAAGAAGCGCGACGGTCT
>CAIQIC010000550.1 GCA_903871765.1 uncultured Lentisphaerota bacterium | reverse complement strand
GAGGACGGCCAGGCCGCGGCGGGGCCGGCCGCCGCATTACTTCAGCGGATCGCGCAGGTCGCGCAAACTGTTGAGCGAGCGTTCGGGCGCGACACGGCGCGGTTCGGCCGGCGGTTCCGGCGGCGGAAGGGCGACGCTGGACGTTTCCGCTCGCGGCGGCGGCGCCGCAATCCCCGGCCGGGGCGTAAGCTGGGCCGGGGCCGGCGCGACGGCGTTGGTCGCCGGCTGGTCAATATCCCCCTCGGCCAGCGGAATGTGGCGGCCGAGCTTCTTTTCCACGCTGGCGTGGAGTTTGCGCAGGGAGGTCACGGGATAGCCGTCGCGTTGCAGGGCGCGGAGGGTGGCGAGTACCAGGTGCCGCTTGCCTTCCAGCGCGGCAAATTCGGCCCGCAGCCGGCGGGCCATGTTGACGGGGTGGCTCTCCAGCACTTTGCGGAGCACGTCGGCGCCGGTGTCGAGGCGGTCGGGTTCCATGCGCTGGTAGAGCAGCGGATTGTCACCGCTGATGGCGTAGCCGCTGGAGGTCTGGATGAAGCCGATGGCATAGGCGCGGCCGCAGTGCTCCAGGTTCTTGGCGGGCGCGGCGCGGTCGTTGCTGCGCGTGAGCTGGCCGATGTCGCCAAACGGATAAGCAAAGAAATTGCATTCGGCGGCATGGCCCAGTTCGCGCACGATGGCGTCGCGGCAGCCGGCATATTCGTGCTCCAGCCGCTCGGCGTACTCGGCGTCGTTTTCGAGCCGGCCGGACGCGGGCAGCCAGAGATGGTTGGGCAGCGCGAAGCCCAGCCGGCGCTGATCGTCAATCGCGGTGCGCTCGTGGGCATGGTAGGTGTGGCCGCCGAAGATCCAGCGGCCGGTCTTTTGATATTCGCGCAACTGCGGCCAGGTGCAGATGAAAGGATGCTGGTTCTCGATGTAGCCGACGGGCACGTGCATCGAGAAGGCCATTTTCAATTCCTGGGCCACCGGCGTGCCATAGCGCATGGTGTCGCGCCGCGCGTCGTCGAAGGTGATGCAGGCGACGCGCTCCAGCGGCGCGTCTGGATCGGTTGTCCCGGTGTCCTGGGCGTTGCCGGTCAGGCAGTTGGTCAACTTGTCGGCGGTGACGAAGCGGTAACCGGCGGCGCGCAGCGTCTGAAGCTGTTCGCGCAGCCGGCTGGCGGGCAGAACCGCGCCGGCGTCACTGCTGGAGAGGCCGTGATAGAGCAACACGGCCACCGCGCCCTGCCGGCCGGCGGCCTCCAATTCGTCCGCCTCCTTGAGCGCCCGGCGATAGTCCTGGTGCGCGGCGTAAAAACGAGCCAGATAAGAGTGCTGGAGCGGGTCGCGCGGATTGAACGCGGCCATTTTATCGAGATGTTCGCGTGCTTCGACCGATCGGCCCTGGGCCAGCGCGATCTCGAACAGGTTGCGCTGGGCGCGGGCGTTGTGGGGATTCAGGTTGTCCAGCACCCAGATCAACTGCGCGCGCGCGGCGTCATAGCGGTGACACATCATCAAGGTTTCCGCCAGCGCCAGCCGCACGTCGGCGTCATAGTGCTCCTTCTCGATCAAGCCCTGGAGTAGCGGCAGCGTACGCTCCAACGGGAAGCGGTCAGGCGCGGCTTCGTTCAACCGGCCATAGAGATTGACATAGCGCAGCGTCAGTTGCCGCTGGCGCACCGGTTGGTCGGTGATGGTGATCATCCGTTGCAGCCACGGCAGGGACTCCTCCGGCTGGCCGCCAAAAAACTGCGCATAATCGGCCAGCACGCCCAGCGCGTCGGACTGGCCGGTATCCGCCGCCAGCACGGCGCGCGCCTGCGCCACACCTGCAGGGGCGTGGCCGGTGTGCAGCAGCGCCACGGCTTCCTTCGCCTGGAACAGCCGGTTGGTCGGCTCGGCCGCCCGCAGCGTGGTCCAGAGCGGCAGCGCCTCGGCAAACTCGCGGTTCGACAGCAGGGCGCTGGCCAGCTCGCGGGTGATCTCTGCGCGCTGGGGAAAGGCTTCGTGCAGCGGCCGCAGCAGGGCGGCGGCCCGCTCCAGGTCGCCGCTCCAGCGCAGCATGCGCGCGAGGTTCAGTTTGGTCTGGTCCCGATCCTGCTGGGGATTCAGTTGCAGGCTGGCGCGGTAGGCCGCGATCGCCGGCTGGAGTTCGTTACACTGCATGTGGGCTCGGCCGATCCAGTTGTAGACCGGGAAAAAGTCCGGACGGATGATGCGCAAACGATCCCAAAGCCGCAGGGCGTCGTCCCGGCGATTGATTTTTAGATAGCTTTGGCCCAGCGCGTTCCAGGCCGCCATCTCGGTGGGATCCTGTTCGATCATCGGTTCCAGCAGGGCGATGGCCTCGATCAGTTGGCCGCTGTGGTAGAGTTGCAGAACGCGCGCCAGTTCCTTGCGCTCGCTCGATTGAACGTCGGCCTCCAGTTGGCGGAGCACCTCGTGCTCGTCCGGCGCCGGGAACTCCCGGCGCGCCTCGGGCTCCGCGTCCCGACGCGCATACTCCGGCTGCTCCTCCATCACGCCCGCGGCGCGCGCGGCCAGGCCCAGCGCCCACACGATGACGGTCCATTTTTTCATCACTACACACGCGGAGACAGAAGTCAGCCACCTGCGCCAAGACTCCGGCGGCCATAGAAGACAGAATCCAGAAGACAGAATCAAGAATGAAATGCCCTGCGCCCATGCACAGGGCTGTCCTTATTCCGACTCCTGACTTCTGAATGCTGTCCGCTGATTCCTGAACCCTGTCTGCTTCCATTGGTGCGCCGGCGGGCGGCCGCGCCTGGCGGCCGGCAACCGCCTCTTCGCAATATTGAGAATTTACGCGCTGGCGTTGACCATGGCTTTCCTAGAGCAGGATCGCCCCGAATCCCCCAAGCCGGTTCCGCACGATGTGACCGGCGCCACCCTGTACAATGAAATTGACAATCGGCGGGCCGCCGCCACAATGGTGCTGGTTATGTCATGCATAATTTCTGTGGCGGTGGAGCGCGCGAAACTTAAAATCGAGCAAGTGGCCCGGAAATAATGACACAGAGGAGCAACCATGACCGAATTCATCCTGTGCATCGCGGCGGGCTGCCTGCTGCTGTGGGTCGTGTATCTCAAACTGGAAATCAGCGTGTTGCACCGGAATCAGGCGAAACTCATGGACCTGCTCCAGCGTCATGTCAAGGAGATGACCGGAGACGTTGAAGTCACCACATTCCTGCGGGGATGGGGCAAAAAAGTCAAACTGGAGGCGGTTGATACTTCCTGGGTTCAGAAGCGGCCGGGGCCGGCGGCACGGCCAACCAAGAGTGGTTGATAGATCAACCCGCCGGCCAAGGCGGCTTCAGATGAGCCCGCCGCCCATGGCCCATAGACGGGTCCCCCCAAGGGTTTGTATAATCCGCTCTACGATGGCCCCCGCTCCACGTTTGGCGACAGACGATTTGAAAACAGTTCAGCGATCAAGTTGACATGGACTCTTGAGAGCTGGGCCTGATGGTGGACCGCCGCGACGGCGCCGGGGCCTGCCGCTGCCTGAATAACGCGAAAGTTATTCCGCCGCCCAAGAGCAGTGCCCCGAACAACAAGAGCCACAAATTACTGTTGGGCTCGAGGGTGGATGCCGGGGCGGCCGCCACGGTGACGCTCAGGGCGGGTGGGCGGTCATAGTGCCTCCAGCCGACCGGCGGAAGAGATAAGGCAGCCAACACCTCCTGATTGCGGCCATCCTGAACTTTAGCGGCGGCGTCGGACATGGGCATCGATTGCATGTCACGTAGTTGCATCAGGAAGAATTCGGGGGCCACACCCCCTGCCTGACGGCTATCCATCAAACCATAGCTGATTGCGCCGGGCGCCACACCGAGCGCGGCCAGCAGGACCAGTCGTGGAATGCAGAGCTTCATGGAATTTCCTGCCAGAAAACAGTGTTTGGTTGCGCATTGACCATGGGCAGGCAAACTAATACGTTGGTGGCGGCGCTGCTCCCGCCGCTGCCGCTCAGGCGGACATCCCAGTTCATTTTGATAGTGCTGCTGTAGATGATGGCTTCGTCGCGTGAAATAAGGCAGCCATTGAAGGTGATCGCACCCACCTGCCCGCCCAGCAGATGGTTGCAATAAAGAATGCTGTCCACGCGGGTTAGGACGTTAGTGCCTGCAAACAGGTTAACCGTATTGGTGGCTACGCTGGATTCATAATAATGCCGCTGGGTAGTGCCGCCCTTCGGCGTCAATTCATAGCCGCCGTCATAGGCCGTATAATCACCGGCGAAGGTGTAATTATTACCGGCATTTCCATACCCGTTGGTGGCATCGCTGGGATCCGTGGTATAAGGTTGGGTGAAGGTAGGTTTCATATACGACGAGACGGCGCTTAGCCAACTACTCTGCGTGTAATTACCCAAAATGATGTTGCCCTTGGCGGCTAGGCCGACCATATCCGCGTTGCCGGTATCAATTGCGGTTTGGCTCGGATTGTTGTCCGGTTTGGGCCAGACGGGTGGGGTGCTATAGGTAAGATTGCTGACAATATGCACATTGCGGCCGGCATAGATCATCCCTTGGCCTTTGATGGTTCCTTTGATAATCACGTCGCCGGTTACCACCACCGGGCCGCTGACAACGATGGGATTGGTGGCTGTGCCGCTAAGCATCAAGCAGCCCTGATCGGCCGCGCCAGCCACGCCAGAAGGTCCTACTCCGGTATAAACCTTGTTCACCAACACATTAGTCCCCTGCTTGATGGAGCCGTTAAAATTGGTGGCCAAGGTCTTGTAATCATCCAGATCGCCGAGGTACGGCATGGTCAATACGGCTTGATATTGCAGGCCGGTGCAGATCGCATCATAGCCGTAGTCCCAAGCCGGGCCGCCCGCGGTGACCGGAGTAGCGGGACGGGCATTGGTCAGCGAGGAATTGCTTTGATAGCTGCTCAAGCTGTCATGGTTCCATGTTCCGGTAATGGTGCCAGCGGCGCCCAAAACGGCATTCGAAGACGCGTACGCGTCGCCGTTAATCTTGGGGCCGCTTTGAAAAGCCACGTTGCCATTGGCGCGGACGTCACCCTCTACCGTGATGCCACTGCCATAGAGCCAGCCGAAATTGTTAATAAAGTAGGCGTGATTGAAAATGGGGGAGCGGACCATTTGATAACGGACGGTCTCCTGCACACCGCGCACCAGACCGCTCCAGCTTGCGCTGGTGGCCCGGCATTGCAGCACTACGTCGCGCGTGAGAAAACCGGAGTTGGTCACGGCGATGATGGTGATGGTGATCGTGGCGTTGGAATAGGCGGCACCTTGCGGTGCCTGATAAACATAGGTTTGCCCCAGCGAACTGCTGTTCCACGTAGTGAACCAGTTGAAAGCCAGCATGTTATTGAGGGTCGTGGAGGAGTAATTGATAAAATTGGAGTAGATATTGACCTTGGCATCCTCCATGGCCGATTGCGCGGTCAACATCAACTGGTCCCCCGTCCGCCAGCGTCGGATCATTTGGGTGCTGTTGGAACCCAACGACAGGAAGGAGACCAGCATGATGAGGGCCACGGCCATCCCGACCAAAACGGTGGCCAACGTCACGCCGTCCCGCCGCGCTTGTTTGACTGGCAGCAGAGTTTTCATGGATTAATCAGCCGTACCTTGATGATTTGCGGATAGAAGTTCGTGAGCCCTTCGTCGATCGCCCCCAGGCGCATGTTGATGCTCAACGTTCGATCGGTTCCCGTGGAAATGAGGAGCTGGTCGGCGTACGTATTATAGGGGGCATTGGGCATCAGCTCCTGTTGTGGCCCGCCTGCGCCGCCGGTCACATCCCAGGTGGTGCCGTTAAAATTGGTTTCCGTGATGAAGCAACTGGTGGTGCCATCGAGAAAACTCACGCGTTGGTGAGTCGAGTTCAAGGTAGTGATCGTCACCGAGCTGAGGCCGGCGTCCCGGAGACCGAAGGTGCCGCCCGCGCCCAGGCCGCGCACCATCCGCTCACGCATCAGCCGGCTTTCCACCAGTAATTGCGTATCGAGCGTGGCCGAACGCCATCCCTTTTTTACCTGCACGAATGCAATCGCCGCGCCGGCGAGCACCAGCACGCTCACCGACAAAGCGGTCAGCACTTCGGTCAGCGTAAACCCGCCTGGCCGTGTGCGCTTCATAGCCCACCCCGCAAGGTATAGCGCCGGTTGATCCAGAGGCTTTCCGAGGGGTTGTTCGTCCACCCCCACTTCAGGAACTTCCAATCCACCCGCACTTGCACCTGGCAATAATTGGTGTATACCACCACCCCCGTGCGGATGGTGCCGCCCAGCGGGTAGAGCATGGAGTTGGTGGGTACCGTGGTGGTGGCCACCCCGGATTGGCTGGTGAGATTGGTATAGGGGGCGTTGAATGTCACCAAAGCCTGATCCATGGCCAAAGCCTCCGCCTCATTATGATAGCGCGCGTTGGCGATCAGTTGACGGCTAAAGGAAATCCCTTCGAAAAGGATAAAAAACAAAATAACGGAAAGCGTTGCAGCTACCATGGTTTCCGGCAGCGTAACACCACTACGACTGTTCAGCGCGTAGTGGTCCGTTGGCCTGTCAACTCGCAACATGAATACGAACCTCTTTGCTGGATACAAAATAGCTTGCAACACAAACCATATAATCCAGCAATTCCTATGCCATAAGCGCGCCTTCATTTCCTCAAGAAAACCCGCGCGGCCTTCAGGTTCCGACAAAATCACGCCAGCGGAATGTTTCACAGCTAAAAAATACATATTACACCCGATGACGCATCCCGGCGATTATTGCGGTCATTTGACTTTATTGACTGGCATTATCATTTTTGACAACGCTCGACCGTGCGGTGCCGGCCATTGATGAACCTGGAAACCGACCGGCACAAGCGGCTGCAGGTCGTGCTGGCGGGTCAGCCGGAGTTGCGGCCGTTGCGGCAGCGCCTCTTGGTCCGGTGCGACCTCGCGCCGTTGAGCGCCGCCGAGGTTGGCCCATATCTTGCTTAACTCAGTTGCTGGTGGCGGGCGTGGCCGAGCCGGCGCTGTTCGACGAGTCGGCCGTGCGGGGGGCGCGTGCCTTCCTGCCTTGGGGGTTCAGCCCGTGGAAGGTAAGGATCAAACATGACAGACTTTTTGAGAAAGTGGACCTTGCTTGGGTGCCGCGGCGAGCGGGCCAGGCGTCGCGGCTGGTGGGCCGGGTCTTACGAGGTCGCGCGACGTGTGAGCCTGGGCGTTGGCGAAGAGGCTGCCCGGAAAGTGACAATATGATCCTGTGTGCGGATGATTTCGGAAGCGCAGCGGATGTTGACCAGTGCATCGTCACGCTGGCGGAGCAGCGCAAGATCTCGGCGGTCGCCATCCAGGCGGCGTTGTTGAACGGCTCCACGGCGGCCTTGAACCAACTGCGCCAGCAGCCGACGTTGGATCTGGGCCTGCAATTCGTATTGACGGCGCCCGCCCGGCCGGATAGCGTCTCGCCCTCCGACTCCCTCTGCGCACAGGGCTGTTTTCTGCCCCCGGGCAAATTACTGGAGCGCTGTCTGCGCCAGCGGGTGAGCGTGCCTGAGGTGCGGAATCAGCTCGCCGCGCAATACCAGAGCTTTGTCACGCACTGCGGCCGGCCGCCGGATTTCCTTGCCAGTCATCTGCATGTTCATCAGTTCCCGCGTATCCGCGAGGGCCTGCTGGAATTGGCCGCCCATGTGCGGCAGAGCCAACGGCTGTATATACGCCATGCCTATGAGCCGCTGCCGGTCATCCTCCTGCGCAGCGTGGCGCCGCTCGCCTGCTGGTGGCTTGGTCTTTTCGGGCGGGCTTTGCGCCGGCGTCTGAAGGCGCTGAATATTCCGACCAATTCCGGCTTTGGCGGCCTCAGCGATCCCGGGCGCTGGCCGGAATACCGCCTGTTCCTACGCCAGTTTATTCAATTTGCCCGGCGGCCCAACAGCCTGGTGGTGGTGCATCCCGGGCTCCAGGAACCGTGGCGCATTGCGGAATTTGACGCGCTCTTGCACATGAATCTCGCCATGAATCAGCCCGTGCGGTTCACGTATGCGAGTTCGTGAACCCTGCGAGTTAGCGCCGGCGCGCGGGTGAATTTTGGAGTGGACAATGTTGATGGATCGTGAAATAATTCAAGTCGTGATTGCGGACGAGCATGCGTTATGACCCTGTTTCGTAAGAATCGAACGGCCGCGCGCCGGGTGCCTGCCGAAGTGGTGGCCTTGGATCTGGGGGCCATGGGCCTTAAGGCCGTGCGCCTGCGGAAGGACAAGGACGGCCTGACGCTCCTGGCAGCCGATCTGTTGCCGGCGGTCAAAATCGCGGCGGAGGCGACGGCGCCGGGCCGGCTGAATCTGCCGCGGAAAATGTTTACCAACTACGCCGCGCTCACGCTGTCGTCCGAAAAAAACATGGTGCGCTTGATCACCCTGCCGGGCTATTCGGAGCAGGATCAGAACCTGGCCGAAAAAATCCAGGATATCGTCAAGCTGGAAGACAGCCAGCGGCTGGCCTACTTGCCGATCAAAACCGGCGGCGCCAAGCACGATGCCAGAATACTGACCGTGGCCGTTCCGGAAGCCGAGATCCAGCAGGTGCTGGCCCTGCTGCCGGCCGGCCCGCCGGCGCCCCTGTCCCTGGAGTTTTCCGGGCTGGCCGCGCTGACCGCCTTCTTTCACGGCCCCGGCCGGCAGGCGGCCGAGGAGGCGGTCTGCTTCATTGATTCCGGCGCGCGGACGACGTTTGTGGCCTTCCTCAACCGGGGCGAGCCGGTGCTGGTGCGCACGTTGGAGCTCGGCGGGGAAACGCTTGTGGAGCACCTGCAGGCCCAGTGGTCCCTGGACCGCGCCACCGCCCTCGGCGCGCTGGAGAAAGGGGCGACGATCGACATCTCGCAGTCGGTGCATGAGCTGGCGGCTCCCTTCCTGCGGCAGGTGAGCATCTCGCGGGATTTCGTGGAGCGGCAGGAGAACTGCCGCATCACCCGCGTCTACCTCTCGGGCGGCATGAGCATGGTCTGGCATTGGCGCAACGAGCTGAAAGCCGCGATCGGGCTGGAGGTCCAGCCTTGGAATCCCTGCGAGGATCTGAAGCTGGCGCCGGGCGCGTGGCCGGCGGCGTTGAAAGGACAGGAAGCGCGGTTCGCCGCCGCCGTGGGCGCGGCGTTGGGGGCGTTGGACGCATCATGAACGTGCGCGTCAATCTGCTGCAAGAAGCCGAGCTGCGGCACCAGGGCATCGTGAGCTACCGGTTCGTGTTCACATTGTCCGCGAGCGCGGCGGCGCTGGCGGCGGTGCTGCTGCTGGGGTGGGGCGTGCTGCGGTATTACAGCCGGGGCCAGGATCTGAAGACCGCGAAAAAAACGTGGACGGAAACCGAGCCGCGGTATCTGAAATGCCTGGCGCTGCAGGAGGCGCACGACCGGCAGCAAGCGCTCGCGGATGAGTTGAAGGGTTGGCAGAATTCCCGCCTGGCGCTGAGCGCGGTGCTGGCCGAAATCCAACGCCTGGTCGCCCTGCGGTCCATCCAGTTTATCCGCCTGAGCGTGTCCAGCCAGATCGAAGTGATCATGCCGCCGCCGTCGCCCGCCAGGAAAACGGAGGCCCGGCCGGCGGGCGCTAAGGGCGACGCGGAGGAACTGGCGCCGGCGGCGGCGCCAGCGGCGGCGCCGGTGGTGCCGGGCACGCCGGCGCGGCGGTACCGGATCATGATTGATGGCCGGGCCTCGGGCGAGCAGGCCTACCAGGAAGTGGTGGATCTGGGCAACGATCTGCGCACGGCGCCCGCGCTGGCGGCACTCTTTGAATCCGTGCGGCTCCAGGGGCTGCGGCAGGCCATGGATGTAAAGGATCGGCCGGACGAGCGGCTGTTTTCGATCGAGTGCGTTCTGTTCCCGAGGAAAATCGAATGAACTGGGCGGAACTGACCAAGGAACAAAAGCAGATGGCGGTGCTGGCCGGCGTGATCGGCATTACGGTGCTGGTGGCGCTATATCTATTTGTTCTCAAACCGGTGTTGGCCAACGCCGATACGGCGAGGGAGCAGCTCGTCCGACTGCGCGCCGATATTGCCAAGGCCGACAGCGCGCTTAAGAAGGAACACCGCTTCGTCTGGGAAACCGCGGAGCTGAAGGATCGCATTGACCACGCCACCCGGAAATACATTCCGCCCTATGGCAACTCGCTGGCCTGGGCCACCGAGCGGCTGTACGCGGTCGCGCGCGCGGTCGGAGTGAACATCGAGTCCCTGTCCGGCAACAGCGCCGTGTGGGGCGGCTCGTCCGATCCCGCGCAAAAAGGTCGCCGGGCCTTTGTCTCCTTCAGCGCGCAGGTTGCGCTGCAGTGCAGTTACGCGGAGCTGCAGGGTTTTCTGCAGGCCCTGGAGCAGGATAATCCCCTGGCTTGCGCCACCGGCGTGACCCTCGAGGGGCGGGAACAAGACCCTGTGAAACATCATGTCAATCTGGCCGTGGAATGGCCCAGTTGGTTGCGGTCGCCCCTGCCGCCCGCCGCGCCGGCCGCGCCCAACAAGGCTGTCCCGGCGCCGTCCGGCGGCAAGCCGGGCGACAGGAGGAAGGCCGCGTGAAACCTGCCGGGTGGGTGTTGATGGGTGCGCTGCTCGGCGGCGCGTGGGCGGTCCCCGGGGCAGGCGCACCGGCGGCGGGCGCTGGCCCGCTGCCCATTCCGCCGCCGCCGCCGTTGGCGGGCGTCTCCGCTCCGCCGGCGCCGGTTTCCGCCGCGAGTGCCACGGCGCCGGTCCCCCCCGCGGTGCCGGAAGGGGAGCACGCGCTGCGCGACCCGTTCTGGCCGGTGGGTTTTACGCCCGGACCAACCAACACCGCGGCCATCCTGTCGGCCGCGACGAATGATGCGCACCGCGCGCACGTGCCGGCGGTGGATGCGCAGGCGCTGGCCCGGTCGCTCATCCAGGTGCAGGGCTTTGTCCGGCGGGGCGCGCAATCCTATGTGCTGATCAACGGCCGGATGACGGGGGTGGGCGACATCATCCACATCCAGACCCAGGGCGCGACGTGGCGGTTTGTAGTCCGCCGCATTGCGGACCGCGACGTGACCATCGAACTTTTGCCTTGAAACCCGAGAGGAGAAACCATGAAAAAAATCCGAGAAGCCTGGACGATGCTCGTGCTCGCATTGGGCGCCTTGCTCACCGGGGCGCTGACCGGTTGCGACGGCGGCGGCGGCGTCGACACGCAGGGCGTGAACGATTACTTCGCCGCCAATCCCGTCGTGTCCGACCCGCGCCTCCCCAGCGCGCCGAGCGATGTGACGGTCACGCCGACGTCGGGGAACATTGCCAACATCGGGGACGTCCTGGTGTTTACGGTGCATGGCGGCGAGAAGCCGTGGACCTGGGGCGCGGCCAATGACAACGGGACCGTGCAGAACCTGGGCGAGAAGGGCGAACAGGGGCAATATACCGCCACGGTCATTGGACCCAACACGGTGATTGTGTACGACTCCAACGGCCACGCGGCCCTGGCCGAGGTCACCGTCTCGTCGTCCGCCCTGGCCATCACGCCCGCCAGCGGCACGCTGACCACCAACGGCGCCACGGCGACGTTCATCGCCAGCGGCGGCCTGCCGCCGTACACCTGGACGTTGCTCAATGGCAACGGATCGCTGAGCGTGTCCACGGGCACCAGCGTGGTGTACACGCGCAACCTGCCCGGCGGCAACAGCCTGACGGTGATGGACGGCACCGGCATCACCACCTACACCGTGCCCATTTATCAACCGTGACAAGCCTGAACCGGAAGGCCGCATGCAATCAAGGAGCATTATGAAAAACTACATCATCGGGCTGCTGCTGTTCGCCGTGGTTTTTGCCCCGGGCGCCCGCGGCCAGGAGAACCCGCCCGCGGGGACCCCCGGCCCCGCCACGCCTGAGATCGTCGTCCCGCCGGTGCTGCCGGACGTGGCGCCCGCTGTCCCCGTGACCAAAACGACCATCGAGCCGGCCGTTCCGCCGACCACCAACGCCATTGTGGTGAGCGTCGCGGAGGTCAATCTGCGGGGCGCCACCAGCGATGCCGGCCGGAACCTGATCAGCGTCTCGCTGGAGAAGGTGGCGCTGTCTGAAGTCATCCGCATGTTCGCGCGCATCTCCGGCGCCAACATTGTGGTGGGCACCAACGGCCACGAGTTGGTGACCGTCAGCTTGCAGAATGTTGAATGGGAACCGGCGCTGCGGGCGATCCTCGATTCCGCCGGCAAAGTGCTGATCCTGAAAAGCCCGGGCATCTACACCATCGCCTCGAAATCGGAAGTCGCCGCCGAACCGCTGACGGTGGAAACCATCTTCCTCAAATACGTCACGCCCACCGCCCTCGTGCCGTCGCTGGAAAAAATGCTGATCGGCACCAACACCAGCGTGGTGGCCGTGCCGGCCGCCAACGCCCTGATGATCAAGGGGCTGCCGGCCAACATCAACGAAATCCGCAAAGTGGTCGCCTTGGTGGATATTCCGCGGGAACAGGTCTTCATCGAGGCCAAATTCGTGGAACTCAACGATCAGGCCATCAAGGACCTCGGCATCAACTGGCAGTCGTTGCAAGGCGTCACGCTCAGCGCGACCGGCATGGTCGCCAGTTTTACGCACTCGAAAAACACCCAGACGTCCAAGACGGCTTCGCAGGCGCAGACGGACCAGCGGGTGCATGCCGACGGCGTCAACCAGTTCTACGATATCAATAATCAGCCCAGCGCCAGCCAGACCGGCCCGCTGAACCTGAGCGGGTCGCCGACCTTCAGTTCGCAACAATCCGGCGGCTCCTCCGGCTCATCGGGCCAGCAGGTCCCGGTGATCTCCCCCGGCACTGTGTTGAACAGCGGCACCGGGGGGCGGATGGTCCAGGACACCATCCAGCAGGCCAAGCTGAACACCCTCGGCGTCATGGATAACACCGCCGTGACCGGGACCGAGATGCTGTCCGCCGTGCTCTCGGCGAGCGATTTTTCCGCCACCCTCAGCGCGCTCAAGCAGAACAGCGGCGCCACGATCATTTCCAACCCGCGGCTGCTCGTCGCCAGCGGCCAGTCCGCCACCATCCACGTGGGCGAAGACCATCCCTACGCGAAAAAGAGCACGTCCCAGCAGGGCACGGGCGGCGCCAGCACCCAGTCGGAAATTGACACCATCAAGACCGGCGTGGAGCTCCTCGTCGTGCCCACCGTCAACGCCCGCAACAACATCACGCTGAAAATCCAGCCCAAACTCAGCCGCGTCATCGGCAGCACGCTGATTGACGGCAACGCCATCCCGATTCTCAGCACCCGCACCGTGGATTCCGAGTTCAACATTGAAAACGACCGCACGGTGGCCATCGGCGGTCTGACGTCCGATACCGACTCGATCCAGGTCAATAAGATTCCGTTCCTGGGCGACATCCCGATCATCGGCAAATACCTCTTCAGCCACACGCATACGGAAAAGGTGCAGGACGAGGTCATCATTTTCGTCTCCGTCAGCGTCGTCAAGGCGGAGGGCATCAAGGGAATTGAAGGCATCCCCTCCACCGGTAAGCTGATCCATCAGCAGATGCTGAAGGAGCAGGCGGCCGCGGAACTTGAGCGCCGCCAGAAAATCGCCGACGAGCAGAAGCAGAAGGATAAGGATAAAGATAAGGATAAGGCCGCCGCCGGCAACCAGCCGGCGAAGTCGTCCAGCCCGTAACCTCCGCCACGGGGTCCGGTGCTCTTCGGTGTTGGAATCGGTGCTCGTGCTTCGTAGCGAAGGCAGCCTTCGCTCACTGCGCAAAGCAGCATCGGAATCGGTATCGCTTGCTTTGGTCCCAGACCTCGGCAAGTCCGCTTTGACCTCGTAGCCGCGCTGCGCCAGGTTCATGAGCATGGCCACGAACCCATTAGTTTGCAGGAAGCCCTTTCGCGTGTTGCGTAGTTTATCTGCTCTTTTCAGGCTCAATGCGCGTGCCGGGCTCCCGGGTAAACCGGCAGGTGGCCATCGCTCCTGTGCATCGCCAAGACGCCATAATGAGAACTGTCGCTTCTTCATCATGTTTTTTACGGTAGGCATAGGAAATGCTACTGAGGGTTCAATGGGGCGGCAGTTCCGGTTGTGTGCTGGAAAGGAATTCGAGCAGCCTAGGGGATAAGACATGATAATGCAGACCGGCCGGTTGTCGTCAATGTCGGGTATTGCCAAGCGCATCAGTCGCACATTCGCCGTGCTGTCGGCCATGGTGCTGGCTTGGGCGTGCCTGCCGGCGCCAGCGGCGGTCCTTACCAATACCTTCAATCTCGGGCCCCAGGACAACGGCACTAACATACAGGTTGGCACGGATGGTTTATTACCCTGGATCGCAAAGGGCACCCTGCCCCCCGGCTCGGTGCTAAGGTCGGTCTCCGTTAACGCGCGACTCGATGCCGCCAGCAGTGACAGTTGGGCTTCGGACATCTCCGCTTTCTTCGATCCCACGCCAGAGAATCCCGGCATCGCCGCCCTCCTGCAAGTCGGCGGATATGGTCCGATCGGCGCCGTTGCCTTGGCGCTGAACTATGGCAACGGCAATGGCTGGGCCAATGGCCAAGGCGGTCCGGGCACTACGGTGATTGACACGAAAACCGACGCCGCTTGGAACTCAATTATCGGTGATGTTGATCTAAGCACCAATCAATTGTCTGTCGGAAACGACTATAGTGAAGCCACCTGGTCGGGGACCATCACCGTCACGTATGATG
>CAIQIC010000549.1 GCA_903871765.1 uncultured Lentisphaerota bacterium | reverse complement strand
CATCGATGACTGCAACACGAAACATGCCCAGGGCGGTATTGCCGCCGCCATAGGCGAGGGCGATACCCCTGACCTTCACTTCTGGGATACCGTGGTCGCCGGCGCCGGCCTGTCCAACAAGGAGACGGTGCGCATTCTGGTGACTGAAGCCGCTGACCGGATTGCTGACCTGACGGAGCTTGGCGTGCCTTTCGACACCATCGATGGAGAGGTGGCTCTAGCCAAGGAAGGGGCCCATGCCATGCCACGGATCCTCCATGCCGGCGGGGATGCTACCGGGGAGCACATCGAGGTCACGCTGGGCCGCAGAGTGCGGGAGTCGAGGATAGAGGTCTTGGAGCACTGCCTGGCCACCGAGATCCTGATGGAGGACGGCGTTGTCAGGGGTGTGCAAGCCCTCGACAGCCACACCGGGTCGATGGAGCAGTTCCACTGCCAGCAGTTGGTCCTGGCCACCGGAGGCGCGGGGCGTCTGTTCAAGTACACTACGAACCCGGAAGTGGCCACTGGCGATGGCGTTTCGCTGGCCTACCGGGCCGGAGCCGAGATCATGGACATGGAGTTCTTCCAGTTCCATCCCACGGCCATCCGCCTGCCCGGCGTTCGCCCGTTCCTGATATCGGAGGCGGTGCGGGGGGAGGGCGGCCTGCTGCGCAACGTGGAAGGGTACCGGTTCATGCCCGACTACTCGCCCGAGAAGGAACTGGCGCCCCGGGACGTGGTGACGCGCAGCATACTCTACGAGATGCAGAAGACCCACAGCGATCGGGTCTTTCTTGACATAACGCACCTGGCGCCGCGGCTGATCACTGCGCGATTCCCCCATATCTATCGCTTCTGTCTGGACCACGGGCTGGATATCACCAAGGGCCAGATCCCGGTAGCGCCGGCAGCGCACTACATGATGGGCGGCGTCAAGACGAATTCCTGGGGGGAGACGAGCATCAAGGGGCTGTTCGCCGTGGGTGAAACGGCGTGCACCGGCCTGCACGGCGCGAACCGGCTGGCCAGCAACTCCCTGCTGGAAGTGCTGGTGTTCGCCAAGAGGGTAGTGGAAAAAGACATCGACAAGACCTGTGAAGATGGGCCCGGTGTCGGCGAATTGAGTTACTGCTGCGTGCCCAAACGGGACGGTTCGGGCGTGCCGCTCGCCGGTTCCACGGCGCTGCAGGCGCTGATGTGGGAGAACGTCGGCATCATCCGTGCCGGAGACACTCTCGAGAAAGCCGCCGACACCATCTCGTGCTGGGAGAAGTGCCTGGAGGAGCCGGCCGATCGCAGTTCGTACGAACTGAACAACCTGGTGCTCACCGCCAGGCTGGTGGCCGAGGCCGCCCTGATCCGGAAGGAGAGCCGCGGCGCTCACTATCGGACCGACTATCCCCAAACGTCGCCGGATTGGGTGAAGCACATCGTCCTCAAGAGGTGTTGAGCGCCTGAAGGACAGGTTGTAGGGTGTGCAGAGGGGCTTCGCCCCTCTGCGTTTCTTAACAATCCCCCATGAT
>CAIQIC010000548.1 GCA_903871765.1 uncultured Lentisphaerota bacterium | reverse complement strand
GGTCGCCCTCCGGGCTCCCTTCGCCGGCCGGGGGGAACGCGCCCCTCAACCATGTAGTGTAATTGATTTGCCCTTTGGACTCACGATCTCAGAAACGGCGCGAGAGTACCAATTTTTACAATAGATCCCCTACAGGCAAAAGAGTCAGCCCCATTTCTCTTCTCTGTACTTACACCAACCAATCTGACCGGAAAATATTTTATTGTACACGATGATCCCAGTCTTATGTTCAAACCTTGTACTCGCTATCGTTTTACAGTCAAGACATCTGACCTGATTGACCTCCCATACGGCTTGTGCACAATCCAAACTGAATTCCACGAGGCACCAATCACGAAGGAGGAAGCTGACGCCTGGCTGTTGAAACTTGACGAATCTGAACATCCTTCACTATTATCGGATCATATGATGCTGACTGTAAAAGCCAGATGGTCTCAACAACGATAAGAGGATTTCACGCTCAGCTCCGCGGCAGGAGCGCGGTCAAGGCGCCCGCCGCCGCCGCCAGCCGATCGCCGAAGACGAAGAACAGGAACAGCAGCAGGAAGAGGGCGGCCGTGGCGAACTTGACCGCCGCGGCATGGCGCTGGAGCCACTGGGCCAGCGCCCCGTGCCGCAAGCCGTACACGCCCAGCACAAAGATGATCACCAGCGGCAGGACGAACGCGAGATTGTAGAGCAGCAGGCAGCCCAGCGCGGGCAGGCGCGCGGTGTTGGTGCCGAGTATGAATAGGATGGTCGGCCCATAAACCTGTCCCGTGCACGCCAGCTCGAGCACCGACACCACGAGGCCGACGACCAGTGCGGCCGCGACAAAGCGGGCTTGGCGCGCGCCGGTGCGGATGGCCGCGTGGATGCCGCTCTTGAGGAAAAGCGGCAGTTGCAGCGTCATGTCCTGCAGACGCCCCTTCAGGCACAGCACGCCGTCGCGCAGGCTGAGCACCATGATGACCAGCGCGAAGGCGGCCATGGCCCAGTTCAACCACTGGCCGAAGCGGCGCAGCAGGTGCAAGCGCGTGACCACTTCCATGAAACCCAGCCCCAGGCCGAAGTAGGCCAGAAAGACGCCGAGGATGAAGGCCAGCGCCACCTGGGCCATCTCGCGTTTCGAGCGGCGCGCCAGTTGCAGATAGGACAGGAAGAAAATGATGGTCGCGAAGGCACAGGGATTGATGCCGTCCACCAAGCCGGCCAGCAGCACGACCCCCAGGCTCATGGCGGCAAAGCGCTGCTCGATGTGCGTCCGGGCGCGTTCCAATTCCGCCGCGTCCACCGGGTACCATTCCGCCAGGGGCACGTTGCCGGAACGGGTCAACAAATCGCGCAGCCGCGCTTCCGTCACATCGCCTTTCACCAGGTACCCGCCCCCGCTGAAGACAACCGGGGCGACCAGCCGCAACCGATCCGGCACGCCAAACCGTTCGCACAAGGCCTCGTTGAGGCGCAAGGCGGCGAGCTGGCGGATATTGCGCACCTCCACCTCCAGCCGTGGAAATTCCCGCCGGATATGAGGCCACCAGCTTTCCACCCGGGCGCACTCGGCGCAGCCCGGGCTGGTGAAGAAGACCACCTTGAATGTCTGGTTGGTGGCCTCCGGCGGCGGCTCCGGCGCGGCGAGATAGGTGGCGGCGAGCGGCGCATCCTGCCGGCCCTTCACGGACAGCGCCACCTCGTCGGCGTCGGCCGTCAGCTTGAAATGCACACAGATTTCACGGTAGGCGGCCTCCGCCCGGTCGCTCTCCTCGTAGAAGGGCAGCAGCACACTGAACCCCTGCCCCAGCCGCTTGAAATTCTCCTTGAGATAGCTGGTGATCGCGCGGACCGCCTGTTTGCGTTCCGGATATTGTTCGAGGGTGGTCACCAACGCCGCGAGATTGACGCTTTCGTACTGTTGCAGCAGGGCCAGGAAGGCTTTAAAACGCACCAGCGGCGAGGCATCCGCGGTCAATTCATTCAGCGCTTCGCGCTCCGCCGCCTTGAGGCGCACGCGCCGGGAAGAGTAGGACCGGTACGAGCTGTCCGCCCGGGTTTGCGCGTCAAAGCGATGTTCCCATTCCACGTCATAGCCGGCATAGAGCAGGGCCGGCAGGGCCTCCCGGACCTCGGGGGCGGGATCCTTGATCAACTCGCCCGCCCGGGCCAGGAGGGCCTCGCGGGCATTGTGGCCCAGCGCATACCACGCCGCCCGGCGCTGCCACACGGCCTCGGTTTTGAGGTACGGCGCAAGCAGGGCCTGATCGCCGGCCTGCCAGGCGTAATCGAGCAGGATCAGCGCCAGCGTCTGGAGATCCGCGGCGCTCTTTTCCTTCAAGATATGGCGCGCCCACGCGCCGGCCGCCCGGCGCGGGGCGCCCTTTTGGGCCACGTCCTGCATCCGGTACTGCAGCGCTTCCGCCGGGCACAACGGGGTGCCGCTGCGCTCCAGTTCCTGCAAGACCGTTTCCATGCCCGCGACGCGGCGCGGTTCGAGGCAGGCGCTGACGGCCGCCTTGCGCACCACCGCGGAGGAATCCGCCAGCAGCAACTTGAGCACCGGCAGCGCCGCGGCCGGCGGCGCTTTCTCCAGCGTCGCCGCCAGTCGTTCGCGCTGCTCGATGTCCATCGCCGGCAGCAGCTCCTGAACGAAGGGCAAGGCGCGCACCGGATCGAGCGCCGCCAGCGCCAGTGCCGCCGCGGTGCGCAAGTCGGCGGGCGCCCCCGCGCGGAGGTGCACCACCACGGCATCCGTCACCGCCTGCCACGGTATGGGGGCGCGGCCGGTTGGCGCCTGGGCGGCCACGGTCGCCGTCGCGCCGGTGGTCGCGCCGGCGGAAAACAAAGCGAAGAGCTCGTCCAGCTTGACCGCCGGCGCGGGCGCAGAGGTCGCAGCCGCCGGCGCCGCCGCGGT
>CAIQIC010000547.1 GCA_903871765.1 uncultured Lentisphaerota bacterium | reverse complement strand
ACTGCGGCGTTCCCCCGCCTTCGCTCAACTGCGCCAGAAATGCGCAAAATCCCAGCACGAACCATTTCTTCATCGCAAACGGCTGGAACAGAATCTTCCTCGTGCGATCAATCGCCTTGGAGATCGGATCGACAACGGAAATTTGAACGGTCATCGTCGTGAACGGACCCTTTCCCGACAGGCCGACAATTCTCTCACGCCGCAACGTCCGTCGCAAGTCACGGTTCACCGGGTGCAGAAAAGTCGGAGCATCTGGGGCTGGGAAGACCAGAAAAAACAATGAAAAAACCGGCTTGCGAATCGGAGATTTTATGTTCCACGATCAACGGTGATTCGTCCGTGTTGGAAGACGGCGTGGATCGGATATTGGCCGATGTGGTAGAGGAAGCGGTCGAAGTTGGGAGTGTCGAGGATAGCGAGGTCGGTTTAGCAGGCTGCTGCAAAAGTCGGTATTGACACGGCTGGTAAGATTGGGATGTTTTAGGCAAGGAGGTCTCTATGCGGGGTCAACCCAACGATCAGCCGAGCATGTTCTATTCTTTGTGTATTGAAGACCGTATCCGCCCGGATCATCCGCTACGGGCCATGAAGAAACTGGTGGATGAGGATTTGTCTCGAATGGGGCGACGGTTTGCGAAAGCCTATAGCGATACCGGTCGGCCCAGCGTACCGCCGGAGCGTCTGTTGAAAGCGATGCTCCTTCAGGCGCTCTATTCCATTCGATCGGAGCGTCAATTGGTCGAGCGGATCGACACGGATTTGTTGTTTCGCTGGTTTTTGGACATGGACCCGGCGGAGGAGGTTTTTGATGCAACCGCCTTCGCGCATAATCGTCGGCGGTTGGATCAGTACGGCCTCACGGCAAGTTTTTTCGGTCAGACCGTTCGGCGAGCGTTGGGTGAGGGACTGGCCAGTGATGAGCATTTTAGCGTGGACGGTACGCTGATTGAGTCACAGGCTTCCATCAAGAGTTTTGTTCCTAGGGATTCGTTGGATCAGAAAGACTCTAACGAGGATGGTGGTAGTTTCAAGAGTCGCAATGCGGAAGTGGACTTTCATGGCGAGAGGCGATCCAATGCCACCCATGTCAGCCGGACCGATCCGGAGGCGAGACTGTATAGAAAAAGCGATGGTCAGGCGGCCCAGTTGTATCATATGGGTCATACGCTGGCGGAAAATCGCCACGGGTTGATTCTGGGGGTGGAGGTGAGCGAAGCGGCGGGGGATGCGGAACCGGCGGCGGCCTTGCGAATGTTGGACGATCTCCGAAGGAAACAGGAGGTCAAACCTCGTACCTGTGGAAGCGACAAAGGTTATGACAGCGGCCCCTTCATGATGCAGCTGGAATCGAGAAGGATTGTTCCTCATGTGGCGGTGAAGGAGGGTAAGATTGGCGGGAAATACATTCGTTGGAGAAAAGATCAGCCATCCATCGCGGCTCGTCAGCGGATGCGGCAACGCATGAAAAGCCTGGGATATCGGTTAAGCCAGAAAGCGAGGAAGAAGATCGAAGAGGCGTTCGGCTGGCTCAAGCGGATCGCGGGCTTGGCGCGTACACGGCTGGTGGGACGCTGGAAACTCCGTCAACAACTTGAGATGGCCGCCTCCGCCTATAATTTGGTGCGAATGACGCGCTTGCTGGCCGGGTAACCCAGACTCCAGCGCGGTTTTGCCAGCCTTTGTAACCTTCAGTAGACATTATTCATTGCCCGAATAGAACAGAATTCATCCTGCAAATCAGGGTTTTGCAGCAGCCTGCTAGAGCCTATCCGAATAACCCAGAGCAACGATATGTGATCACGCCACAAACCAAATGAAGCAGCGCCAGATAATTCTCAGCCTTCTTTTCCCACCGCATCAGGATGCGGCGAAATCGGTTCATCCAGCTATGCGTCCGCTCCACGACCCAGCGGCGAGCCTTGAAGCCAGCCTGTCGCTTGATGGCTTGTGCTTCTTCGCCCCGTGCCTTGATGTGGGCGGTATAGCCGAATTCTCTCACCAAGTCACGCACGTTATCGTAATCGTACCCTTTGTCCAGGCCTATGCCCTGCGGATGACTCGGCGTTGGCCGGGGACGTTTCACCGGAATGCTCCGCAACGTCGCCTTGACCATTTTGCTGTCATGCCGGTTGGCTCCATCAATCGCCAGCCCCAAGGGAACTCCCGATCCTTCCGTCAGCAAACTGCGTTTAACGCCGTTTTTGGCCCGATCCGTGGGGTTGGGACCGATTTTTTTCCCCGCCCAGCGGCGCCTTGGTCATGGCACCATCCATCGACTGCCATAACCAGTCAATCCCTTTCAGTTCGTCGTATTCTTGAAGACCCGCCGCCCAAAGTTTCTGGAAGACCCCAGCCTTTACCCACACTTGGAAGCGGTCATGAGCCGTGCTGCTGGGGCAGATACCGGTCTCATTCAACACGTTCCACTGGCAGCCGGTCCGCAAGACGAAGAATATGCCATCCATGCAAACTCGGTCGTCCGCTCGGGGCCGACCTCCGCCAAATTTGTGCAGATTCACATGCTTGGGCAGTAACGGTACGATCTTCTCCCAGAGTTTGTCGGATACACGATAACGATTTTGGGTCATCCCTGATCTCCTGTGGCAACCGTGCCACAGAATTCATCGGCCAATCAGGGGTTATTCGGATAGGCTCTTAGGCGCGTTGTTTGGGCGAACACTCATCAACGAATTCACCCCCCGTAATCTCATCGTGATCCAAGAAGCGATGATCAAGGACAAATTATCGCGCACCGGCATCAATGCACGCATCAACAAAATTCGCCGCGTGTTCAAGTGGGGCGTATCTCGTGAGATGGTCCCGCCTACAATTCTGCAAGGATTGCAGGCAGTCAGTTCATTAAAGTACGGACGAACATCGGCACCTGATACGGAACCTGTGAGACCGGTATTGGATGAATATGTGGACGCCGTTCTGCCACATGTTAATCGCCAAGTGGCTGCGCTGATGCAGTTGCAGCGGTTGACGGGGATGCGATTTAAAGAAGTAACAATGATTTGTTTCACACCAAGTGAGACATTTTGTGGTTGTGGTTAAGCAACAGTTTTGACCTCCGGATAAGGGAGCAAACCTTGTCGCAGCTTGATGTTCTCCTGCTTTCGCAGGGTTCTGGCCAGTTGTAATTTCCGGCGACGCTCGGCCAGCAACGCCTCCGGATTTCCACGATAATAATCCACCGGTCGCAAGTAATTCAGAGCGGAATGCAACCGGCAGTGATTGTAATGTTCGATGATCCCGCTGATCACCGCTTGCGCCTGAGGGTAATCCTCCAACTCCTGCTGGTCAATCTTCTCCCCGATCGTTCGATGATACCGTTCGATCTCGGCATTGTCCGTCGGCGTATGCGGACGGATTTTGTGATGCGTTACACCCACTTCGGCCAGCGTTTCCGCAAAATCTCGGCCAATAAATCCCGAACCGTGATCACTCTGAATGTCCGGACGCGCTCCTTCGCCCAGTGTCTCAATCGCCGCCGCTGCTTCCGTCGAAACGCTCCGACTGTCCATCCACGGCAACAACGCCTGGTGGACGATGTACCGCGAATACACGTCCATGAAACTCAGCAGGTAATAGTTTCTCCGTTTGACCCGGACATACTTGATGTCCGTTTGCCACTGCTCATCCGATCTCTGAGCCTTGGAACTGCGTCCCGTCCCTTTCGCCGCGATGCTGACTTGCCGCCGACAGACCAAGTTGGCTTCCTGCAGCACGCGATACACGCTCGACGGCGAAACCCCGCAAACCCCCTCATCCACCATCTTCCATGCCAATTCCCGATGACGCACTTCCGGGTGTTTCAGGGCATAATCCACGATCATTCGACGCTCGGCGGGTAACAACGTATAAAGGGAAGCCGACGAGGATCGGGATACCAAGGTCCCGGATCTTCCTCTCACCTGCCAACGGTAATAACTGGCTGGGGAAATCTCCAGACTCCCCAGCGTCTGTCGCACTGGCCACCCACTGCGTTGTTTCGTCTGCCGAACCAACCTTCTTACCTCGCTTTGCAACTCCAGGGGAAGTTGCGGATGATCACTCAGTCCGAGAGCGTTTTTTTTAGATCCAGATTCTCCGCCGTGATCTCCGCAATCACGCTGCGCATCCGCTGGTTGTCCGCCGCCAACCTGGCCGCCTGCCGATCTTCGGCTCCATGGGTCTTCTTACCGAAGACGGCTTGGGCACCCTCCAAGAGTTGCTTACGCCACTGATAGATCAGGTTGGGTGAGAGTCCTTCGCGGCGACAGGGCGGGATGCCATAATTAGTT
>CAIQIC010000546.1 GCA_903871765.1 uncultured Lentisphaerota bacterium | reverse complement strand
TATGCAGGGGATCACGTCAGGGGATTTTTTGCGCCCTCACCAGATTTCAACCGCAGTCGAAATGCCCAAATCGTTGACGTTCATCAAGAATTCCGCATTGCGATTGCTTTTTTGGCGTTAGGTCTTCCCCGCTGGCTCTCCCGGGATCCCATCGGGGAACAGGGCGGGCTGAATGTCTATGACTTTGTGAAAAATGAAGCCGTAACGCACACAGATGCGCTTGGTTTGATGGGTAACGCGCCTCCTGGTTCTGTTACCAAAGGCTGTTGTGCCGGCAAGATCTACGACCTTAGTACGGAATGCTGCTGCAAGGACAAGGTCTACAGCAAGTCCACGAAACCATCGGGGATCAAACGGTGCTGTAGATACAACTGGACTGGCGTCATCCCGCAACACTGCTGGATCGAATGGCCAGGCGGTTCAGCGGGTCTTTACCCCGACGCAAATGCTCCGCTTTTTGGTCTGTGGGGCTCACCTGGAATCGTTGCGGTTCCTGAACCGGACACATCGAACAAACAATGTACTGAATTCCAACTCTCCGACTGTGTCTGTAACATTGATGCCGTCAAGGCCTGTGTTGCCGATGCGGCATCAAAACACGCGAATGGCACTTGGCTTTCCCCTACGTACAACTTCGGTATCTTCGACTGTGGTCATTATCCAGGTTATCTTATCTCCGGCTGTTGCAGTTTGGTTGGCTGTGGTGGGAGTTGGCCGCCGCCGCCAACTATCTCGCATTGGTGACTAATCAGAAGAAGGTCAGCATGAGTGTCGGCAAATCTATATCCATCCTGGTCCTGTTACTTCTCACGGTCGGTGCTGTCGCTGTGACTTTAATCGCACTTACAAAACGAAGTCCCGTTGCCTTGAAGATTAGAGACTGGGGAAACGGGGTCAGCCGAGATGAATTCACATGCCCCAAAGGAACGGCGTTCAGGCTTCTTCTGGGACTTGCGGGCGAGGCGTCCTATGCTACCCAAGAGGTAAGAGGCACTATCAGCGTTACGGAAGAAGGCGTCTTAGTCCTAAAGTCCGACATCACATCTAACGACATAACGCGCACTTCATGGCTTTCACGGCAAGGTCTCATCGGTCTGCTTGTGACAGGCTATACAAACAGCCTGGCGGACGCGTTCCGCAATCTGCAACCAGGGAAAAAGGTCCAGATCGAGATCGCATTGACTCCAGCACCACCAGCGAATTCATCGATCTGGCTGTACTATCTCCAATGACGTGTATTCAACACCTCAATGCTTGACCTCCGTCGGTTGTTAACGCTCTTCGTCCCTACGCTCCGCCAGTGATGTAGTGCGCCGCCGGTAAGACGGGCAGCAGTGGGGTCAGCCCTGAATTTAGAACTTAGCCTCCTTTTTCAACACTTCATGGATCGCAACAACCCGGCGGGCCATGGTCCGGTTCCGCGCCAAGGCCGCCGGTAAGCGCGCCAGTTGCAAGCTCACGGCCTTGCCGGTACGCAAACCCATGAGCGCAGCGATGGCCCGCTGCGTCAGGCCGGCATGCCGGGCTAACGCCTCCGCCAGGACGGGCCGCAGCCACGTCCCGCGCGAGCGCACCCGCAGCGCCGCCTCCTCCACCCGCAGCACGCCGCAAACCACCGCGAGCACGCGCGGGACCGGCACATTCCGTCCCATTGTCCGCAAGACCACATCCTCCGGCTTGACCGCCTTCCGGTTCGCCGCCGCATACAACCCTTGCAGGCGCTCCCGAAAAGTCTTCCCGCCCAAGCACAGCGGCGAGGCTCGCAGCGCTTCTTTAAACTCATCGTCCGGTTCGGCAATCGCCGATTCCACGAAGCGCCTCATTTCCGCGCGCTGCCGGAGCACGGTGCTCCCCGCCATCAGCGCCAGCAGGGGACGGACACAAACGTATTCCCAAGCGCATCTCCCCAGATAGCAGGGGTAACTGCTCCAGCGATAGGCCCGCAGATCGGCTACGCGTTCCGGCGTCGTCTTGGCTTTCTCCGCCGCCGTGAAAACGGGGTTGAGGTGCACATAGCGCATCAGCTTGAGCAGATATACGTCGCCCTCCACCGGCTTGGCTTTATAACGCCCCTGCATCAGATGACCAACCTGACGATGGCGCATATTGTAAAACACAGTATAAGCGGTCTGCAGCCGATGCATGAAGCGCCCCAGGTTGGGCCGCGCCGTCTCCAGCACCAGATGCACATGATTGGTCATCAGGCAAAAGGCGTAGATGCGAACCGAGTAAAGTTCGGTGTATTCGCCTAGTTTTTTGAGGAACCGCTCCCGGTCCCGATCGTCGCGAAAAATCGCTTGGCGCTGGTTCCCGCGAACCGTGACGTGATAAATCGCCCCCTCATATTCCACTCGTGCCAAACGCGCCATGCCGCAGATTAAATCATAGGGCCCTTGCCGTGTCAATGTTCTATATTCAGGGCTGACCCCAAATCCGGTCAAATCCGGTCAAATCCGGTCCAAATCCGGTCGTGACCCCAAATCTGGTCCAGCCGCCGCGGTTCACAGCCGGCCCCGGTAACGCTGGAGAATATCCCGCACGTACCGCTGCGTGGTGGGATAGGTGATGTTGTTCCAGAACTGGGTGGCCGTCAGGCCGCCGGGCGCGGCCCAGCGCTGGACGTTGGACCGGCCGGCGTTGTACTCCGCCAGGGCAAACGGCAGCGGGTCGGCCTGCGACGGCGACCAGCGGCGGATGGCGCGGGCCAGGTACCAGGTGCCGGCCTCGATGTTTGTCGCGGGCATGAACAGCTCGCGCCGCGCCGGCACCGCGGCATCGTTGGCTTTGCTCCATTCCTGGGCCGCGGCCTCCGTCACCTGCATCAGTCCGATCTCCTTGCGCGATCCCACACAGCCGGGGTTGAACCGGCTCTCGCGCCAGATCAGCGCCGCGACCAGCCGGGGATCCACGCCGTGGCGGGACGCGCTCTGCGCGATCAGCCCGTCGAAACGGTGGATGCGGTAGTAATACAGGCCGCCGGCGCCACCGAACGCCAGCGCGGCCAGCAGGCCCCCCGCGAGGCACAGCCGACGCACGGTGTGGAAGAGCCCGCCCACGGGGCCAGCATAACCGGTGCGGCGCCCGCTGTCCATCGTCCATGGGGCCTGCGGCGGGTTCAGCCGACCCAGATTTCGCGGGCACGGGGGCCGTCGAACTCGCAGAAGAAAATGCCCTGCCACGTGCCCAATTGGAGCCGGCCGTCACGCACCAGCACCGGCACCGCCGCGCCCATAAGGCTCGCCTTGATATGCGCGTCGCTGTTGCCCTCCCCATGCCGGTACGCGTCCTGTTCCGGCACGAGGCGCGCCAGCGCGGCGCCCAGGTCGGCCGCCACGTCGGGATCGGCTTGCTCGTTGATCGTGACGCCCGCCGTCGTATGCGGGACGAACACGGTGATCGAACCGTCGCGGAGGCCCAACGCTTCCACGGCCGCCTGGACCTCCCGCGTGATGTTGATCCATTGCGTGCGCCGTTGCGTGGCTAGCGATAAGACTTTCATTGGACCGGCGGGTAGTATAGAAAAGCGGCACTATATTTCAAGCAGTGAACGGCGGGCGGCATGGAAACCATGGTCTATATCAAGCTGGGCATGCTGCCCGTGCTGCTGGCCGCCTCCGCCTTCTTTTCGGGCACGGAAACCGCGTTTTTTTCGCTGAATCCGCTGGACCTGCGGCGCCTGACCCAGCGCCAGCCGGCCGCCGGCGCGCGGGTGCACGCGATCCTCGCCCAGCCCGCGCGCCTGCTGTCCACCATCCTCATCGGTAACACGATCGTCAATGTGGCCTTCGCGGCCCTGGCCTTTTCGCTGGCGGAGCATTTTTTCCCCGCCTGGGGAGCATGCATCGCGATTACCGCTGTGGTCCTGGTGCTGATCGTCTTCGGCGAAATCGGGCCCAAGCGGGTCGGCCTGCTGTGGGCCGAGCGGCTGGCCGTCCGGCACACCCCGTTCGTGGTGTTGCTGGGCAAGGTGTTCACCCCGTTGCGCCTGCTGCTGGAACGGAGCACGCGGGCCATCGAGCCGTTCATCCGGCCGCGCGGCCGGACGCTCAGCGAGGAGGAATTCGAAACCGTGCTGGATATCAGCACGGAGGAGGGCATTCTGAACGCCGACGAGCTGGCGATGATCCAGGCGATCATCCGGCTGGAAGACCTGCGCGCCAGCAACGTCATGACGCCGCGCGTGGACCTGATCGGCCTGGACCTCGAGGCCAACCCGGCGACGTTCGTCCCGCACGCGCGGCGGGCCAAACGCAACTACCTGCTGCTGTACCGCGATCACCTGGACAACGTCGAGGGCTTTCTCGACGTCCGCAGGTTCCTGCTCGATCCCGCGCACGACCTCGCGGCGGCCCGGCTGCCCCCGTTCTTTGTGCCGCAGCACAGCCCGCTGAGCCAGTTGCTGAACCAGTTCCAGCGCGAGCAACGGCGCATTGCGGTGGTGGTGGACGAATTCGGCGGCACGGCCGGAGTAATCACGCGCGGCGACATCCTCGAGGAGATCACCGGCGAAATCTACAACGAGTTGAACAAGCCCCGGCCGATTTTCCAGGAGGCCGGGCCGCACCGCTGGCTGGTGGACGCCCACATCAGCCTGGAGGAAATCAACCGCAAGTTGCGCCTGCATCTCGAAGCCGCAGGCGCCGACCGGCTGGCCGGCTGGATCACGGCGCAGGTGGGACACATCCCGCAACAGGGCGACGTGATCGCCGGGCAGGGCTGCCGCGTCACCGTGCTGCAGACTCTCAAGCAGCGTGTCACCCTGGCGCAGATTGAGAAAACGGAGTCGCCGGCATGATCCTGCAACTGTATGCCCTGGTCTTGCTGCTCTGCCTGCTGGCGACGGCCTTCTTCGCCGGCATCGAGACCGGCCTGATCTCCATCAACCGCCTGCGCCTGCGGCACCTTGTCCGCCGCAAGGTGCCCGGCGCGGGTATCCTGCAGCGTTTTCTGCAGCAGCCCGACCAGCTCCTTGGCACCACCCTCGTCGGCACCAACATCGCCACCACCGTCGCCACCGTCATGGCGGTCAGCCTCGGCCGGCACTTGTGCGGCGCACCCGGCGAGTGGCTGGCCGACCTGCTGATCACGCTGGTCATCCTGGTCGCCTGTGAATATTTCCCCAAGGCCTGGTTCCAGAGCTTTCCGGCCAAGCGCAGCCTGCCGTTCGCCCGGCCATTGGAATTTTCCTATCGCCTGCTGTCGCCGCTGAGCCGGCCCCTCACGGCCCTGGTGCGCGTGCTGATCCCCCTGCCTGCCAACCGGGAGGATCGGAACACGCAACCTTTCATCACGCGCGAGGAGCTCATCCACCTCGCCCGCGAAGGCCAGACCAGCGGCATCCTGACCCCCGCCGAGCACCGCATGATCCACAGCGTCTTCGAACTCAAGCTGAAGACCTGCCGCGAGATCATGGTGCCGCGCGACCGTATCGTCCACGTCGCCGCCGACGTGCCCGCCGCCGAACTGCTGGATGTTGCCCGCCTCCGGGAGGTCAGCCGCCTGCCGGTCTGGGACGCCGGCCAACGTATCTTTATGGGCGTGGTCAGCATCGCCGACGTGCTGGCCGACGAGCACTCCGCCGGCAAGACCGCCCGCGACTACATGCGGCC
The DNA here is from genome assembly GCA_903871765.1 of uncultured Lentisphaerota bacterium. Classification (GTDB taxonomy): domain Bacteria; phylum Verrucomicrobiota; class Kiritimatiellia; order CAIQIC01; family CAIQIC01; genus CAIQIC01. The sequence goes on along the minus strand of CAIQIC010000546.1, from coordinate 538 downwards.
GCCACAGTTCGTTGCCAGCCACACGCCCGTGGATCACGTGCTGCCGCGGATGCGCGTCACCCGCCAGCCGATGGTGCTGGTGGTCAACGAGCGCATGGAAGTCATCGGCCTGGTCACCCTCGCCGACGTCCTCGATGAAGTCATCGGCGCGTGATCGCGCCGCGGCGCCCGCCGCGGAGCACCGTGCGCTGCAGCGCCGGGTCAGGCCACGCCATTCGTGACCTTCCGCCGGTCTGGGTCTGTGATGGGAAAACAACCATGGGCAACAAGCAATTCAAGCAATATCTGATTTGGTATCGGTCCGTGGCATGGCAAATAGAGCAGCCGTATACTCCGTCGAACCGGCGGCGCGTTAGCGACGGATGGTGCCGCCGGTGGTTGGTACTAGTCGTTCCACATCCTCAACCTCATGTCCTTGGAGACTCGAATGCGGAGCCATTCTCGATTGATCCATTCTGACAATGCGCCCATTTCGTTGGCTGGCACAAGCCACTGCGACTCGTCTTGGGGCTCCCAGTTAACAGGCACGGCAGATGAC
>CAIQIC010000545.1 GCA_903871765.1 uncultured Lentisphaerota bacterium | reverse complement strand
CCTATCCTGCACCGCTCGCTGGTAGGGTGAGTAACCAAGCTTGGGCGCATCGTCCGCGCGGAAGCTCACGTTATTGACGCCCTTGGAGAGGAAGGCGCCGCCTCGAGGCGTTACCAACCACCAGACCCCATCTCGCATGGAGACATGGAAGAAGCCTGTGGATTCGAACCGCAGATTGTTCCGGCCTCCGTAAGGGTCTCGGTCGGTTGAGCCGGCAGGGGCCTCGGCGGATGACACAGGAGACGCCAGCCAACCCAAGGCCAAGCACATGAACTCAAGGAGTCTTACTGTCTGACATCTTGCTTCTGACACGTTGTGCAACATTCTTGCGCCTCTTAACTTGACGTTGACATCGGTACATGTTACCGCAGGCACACCAGAGACGCAACCATATCAAGCATTGCCGCCGAGATCCCTTCGGGTTGCCACCTACATGGATGTATCGGCGTTGAGCCGGCCGAAAACAGTTGCAGTGTCCGGCACACCATGCCACTATGGAGAAGTGCACAGTCCGGTCGGACAGGGTGCGGAACGGCACAAGGGTGGCCGCATGATTCCAAGCAAGGGACCTTGCCCGTGCGCAGAAGAGAAAGCATGAGATGCAGCACGTGACAAAGACAGTATCCCGAGTTGGCGCGATGCGCGGGCTATGGAAGTCGCTCGTAGTGTTCCATGTCGTACTCTCTTGCCCAACCTTTGTGGCCGGTGAATCCGGGATTGCCATCGCCGAGCTGAAGGAACGCGAGGCCGGCGACATGCAGGCGACGGTGCCGGGGGGCCAGCCCGTTTCCTCGTGGTTCCCTAAAGCCCCACCCCTTCCGCCGCCTCAGGGAGAGGTGATCCGCGTCACGAAGGTGGACGAGCTGTTTGCAGCCGTCGAGCGTATCCGGCCGGGCGGCACGATTCTTCTCGCCGACGGTCAGTACAGGCTGCCGCGCGTGGCCGTCCTGCAGGGGAAAAAGGACATCACGATTCGCAGCGCCGGTGGTGACCCGGCCAGGGTCTCCCTCAGCGGCAAGGGGTGGGACAGCGAAAGCAAAGGGGATGACATCCTCCACATCGGCCACTGCGAAGGGATTACCATCGCCGACTTGACCTTCACCGATTGCCGCTCCTACGGGGTCAAGGTGGAAGCCGAGAATGCGCCGAAGGACATTCATATCTACAACTGCCGATTCCGGGATATTGGCGTGCGCGCCATCAAAGGCTCGGCGGGACAGGATCCGAACGTCCGTGCGGTGAAGGGTTCCGTTCGCTACTGCCAGTTCGAGAACACGAAGGTCCCGCCGGCCGACTGGCTGTACGGGGGTGACTACATCGCCGCTATCGACATGATGGCCCTGGACGGCTGGACTTTCAGCGACAACGTTTTTCGCAACATCAAGGGTCGCAACGGCGGTGGGCGTGCCGCCATCTTCATCTGGGTGCGATCCCGAGGAGTCGTGGTGGAACGCAATCTCATCGTCAACTGCGACCGGGGCGTGGCCTTCGGGAACCCGGGCCAATCCACGGCGAACAATGCCGGTGAGCGCCTCGTCTACGTCGCGGACGGGATCATCCGCAACAATTTCATTGTCGGTGGGCCGGACT
>CAIQIC010000544.1 GCA_903871765.1 uncultured Lentisphaerota bacterium | reverse complement strand
GGGGTGTATGCACGGCCAGGCGGAGCATGACGAGCGCGACGGGTGCAGGGTGCCTTGCAACAGGATGAATAGATTCACCACGGCGATCTTGACAGCGGTTTCGAACACCGGCGCCGACCGCTGCGCCGCGTCAAAGACGAACGCGGCCAGCAGCGGGAGATAGAAATAGCCGTTCCACTTGTGGCCGGCGGCCACGTGGGCCAGGATGTGGCCGTTGAAATTGAACAGGAGGAAGAGCACCGCAAAGACAAACGGCGACAGGTCGAAGCGTTTACGCAGCAGCAGGCAGCCCCAGAATCCCGCCAGGAAATGCAGCAGCACGTTAACGATCGCAAAATGTTTCACGGTCATCAACGCCAGCAGCGGAGCCTGCGGCGCCAGCGGGTACAGCGACTCGGGGATTGCCAGGAAACGCTGGGTCGGCTGGATCGGCTGAATCGGCTCGGAGACGTGATAGGGAATCTGGTGCGTCTGATAGGCTTCCTGAATGACCTCGTAGTATTGCCACTCGATGCCCCAATCGATCGCGTGGAAAAACCGCTCAGGCACGCTGGTGGAAAAAAAAGCCAGCCAGAGGCCGCCACCCAACAACAGCATTCCTGACAGGAAGAGGCGCTGTGCCCGCGGGAAGCGGTTCGCGGCCGCCGGCCCGAAAGCGAACTCGATGATTCGCGCAAACCCCGATCGAAACCGCGCGAGCATAACAGCCCCCCGCTGGCTGATTACGAAGATTTACCGACACGGACCAGCAGGATCTCCGCCTTCGTCACGTCCTGCCGGCGGCGTCGAACGCGCAACACCTGGTGCAATTCGGTCAGCAGTTCGCGTTCGTAATCTTCCGCGGGCACCAGATGGTCCAGCAGGTCTTCGACCGCCACTTCCAGCGCTTCGATCACGGTGCCGCTCGGTATGACCAGCAGGTGCCGCGCCGGCGCGACTTCCACCAGCCGGAGCCACTCGATTTCCAGCAGACGCTTGCTTGGGCCGACGATGATCACCGCCTCGCGGGGACGCACCTCGACCACCTCCACCAGCGGCCGGTTCTCATTCTTGAACCCGATGGCCGCCGTGGTCGCCTTGACGATCGCGCGGGCCCGGTCGGGATGGATCGCCGCCAACTGCTGAAGGATGCGTTCCGGCAGGGTCACCGTGATCGGCCGCCGCGCCTCCTCGAATTTCGGGGGGCGCCCGCTGCAAGTCCGTTTTGCCGTCATTGCATCACCTGCCTTCTCCGGTTTTCCAATCCTGGGACCCTCCCGGGGAAGATGTTCCCAAGGTTGGAAACGTCGTCACTTTTTCTGCCCGCCACGCTCGTAATATTGGAGCGCGCGCTGGACGCCGGTGCGGAAATCCGTTTTATAGCGGACGCCCAGCGCGCGCTGCTTGGTCGTGTCGCCGCCGCGCGCGAAAACCCCCTCGGGCTTGTCGGACAGGCCGCGGACGTCCGGCCGGTAGCCGCACAGGTCCGCGGCCAGCCGCGCGAAGTCTATAAAGCTGGTGTAGAGGCCGGTGGACAGATTGAGGGCGCCGGCGTCATCAATCCGGTCCATCGTGGCCAGGATTTCATCCACGCAGTCCTCGATGTGGATGAAGTCACGGAGCTGCTGCCCGCTGCCCCAGACGGTAAGGTTTTTCTCGCCGCGGTGCGCCAGGACGCGCTTGCAGATGCTGGGGAACGGATAGCTGTCGTCCTGATCCTCGCCGTAGCCGGAGAACGGGCGGTAGACCACGGACTTGAGGCCGTGCTTCTGGTGCGCCAGCCGCGCCAGATACTCGCAGGTGAGCTTGGCCCAGCCATAACTCATATCCGGCATGCCGATGTCGAAGTCGAACGTGATCACGTCCTCTTTGAGCAGCTCGTAATGCTCGCGGCGCTGGAGCTTGATCGGATAGGCGGCGCTGGAGCTGAAGCAGAGCGTCTTGCGGGGTTGCGCCTTGACGGCCCACTGCCAGTACTCGGCGTCAATCGAGAGGTCGTCGGCCACGGCGAGCGGATTGTGCTCGATCATCATCCGGCCGCCGACCATGGCGGCCAGGTGGAAGGCATAATCGAAATCCGTGTCGTGCACGCGGCGGAACCATGCGCGGCAGTCTTCCTGGTGGAAGCGGAACTGCTTGAACTGGCGCGGATCGAGGAACGGCCAGCGCTCGGGCAGCAGGCCGCCGGTCAGCGGCGCGACCGGATCCACGCAGTGAACCTCGTCGCCGCGCTCCAGCAACCGCTGGACGCAATGCCGTCCGACGAAGCCCGCCCCGCCCGTGACCAGGACTTTAGCCATGGAAGTGCCTCCGATAGAGCCGAAAGGCCTCCGCGGAGCGCTCCGGCAGGTATTTGTGAATCGCCTCGGGGTTCGCGGCGAGGTCGCTCACCAGCCGCAGGTTGTTCTCGTAGCCGATGTATTCCTTCTGCATGTCCACGACCAGGTCGTGCTCGTTGCGCTGCTGGTAAACCGTCGGAGCGCCGTAGACCACCCTGGCCCCCAGCGCCTCGACATAGTACGCGGCCCAGATGTCGTCCATGCGGCCGACGTGGGGGAAGAGAAAATAGTCCTTGAGCAACTTCCCGCTGATGAACGTGTTCTGCGAGTTGAAGGGCGAGAGCCGGTTGCCGGCCATGGGAAAATACTTCGGGTCGAATTTGCATTCCGGCGCGTGGATCATGCGGCAGACGGCGTCAATGTCGGGATCGCCGTCCCAGAAGTCCGCCTGCACGTCCGGCGTGATGGTCTTGCGCGACTGGCGGCGGTAGTCGCGCCGGGGCAGGAGCTGGAGCGGGTAGCCGCGGTGCCACAGGTGGGCGTGGTTGGTCGCGCCCACCGGATCGAACGCCGGCAGGTCGGTTTCGTAGTAATGCACTTCGACCGGCCGGCCGATCATCAGGTTCTCGCCCCAGCCGGCGCGGGGGATGTTGTCGTCGTCCACCAGCGCCACGATCTCGGCGCCCATCTGCTGCGCCACCAGCAGGCCGAAGCTGCGGCGCTGGATGCAGCGCCAGCCGATGGCGTCGGACAGATCCTTGTCGATCCGTTCCTGTTCCTCGGGCGCGATGTACCGGCCGCGCTTGAGCTGGTAATCCTTCGGCGTCTTCAGGTCGCCGATGACGACCAGGTCCCAGTCGGGATTGGCGTCAAAGCGGTGGATCGCCTCGGTCGGCGGATTGATCGTGGTGGTGACAATCACTTTTTTCATGGATTTATTTGGCCTCTCCGGGTGACGGTTTCAGAATCCGGGCGCGGGAATAAAAAAGCGTTTTGAAGCCGACCCGGAAATACTCGAAATTGCGCCAGAACGTGTTGCGCGAGCCGCCTTCCGTCCGCGCCTTCCACGTCACGGGGATCTCGATCACCGCCACGCCCAGTTTCAGCGGTTTGACCAGCGTCTCGAACAGGAAGGGATGGCGCAGTTCCTCCCAGCGGATCGCCTGCACCAGGCGGGTGGGCAGGAGCCGGTAGCCGTAGGTCATGTCCGACAGCCGCGTCCAGTACATGAGCGCGAAGGTCTTCTGAAAGACAAAGTTCAGGAGATACTTGCATCGGCTGTAGCCCTCGAACCCGCCGCCCTGGAGCCAGCGCGAACCGGTGATGATCGCCTGCGGATGCTGCCGCCCCTGGGCGATGAATTCCTTGACCCGGTCCGGCGGCGTTTCCAGATCGCTGGCCATCATCAGAAAGTGGCTGCCGGTTGCCAGGTCGAAGGCGTCCTGCGTCGCGCCCCCGAGAAAGGGCCGCCGTTGTTCGACGATCCGCACTTGCTCGGGATAGCGCGCCTGGAGCGCCGCTGCTACCGCACGGCTGGCCGGCGTGGTTTTCTGACAGACTACCACCAGCAGTTCGCAGACCGCCCCCCCGCAATCCGCCAGAATGGTCTCGACCGTTTTCGTCAGCGAGTCGGTCTCGTCCATGACCGGGAGGAAGACCGAGACCGATGTCAACCGATCGGCGTACGCTTGCACCATGCTTGCCTTTCCAGCGGGAGGCCGGACGTTCCGGTCTCCCGCAACCGCCAGACCCGCTTACCACGTGGGCGCCGGTGGCGTATACGACAGCGGCACGCCCGCCGGGTCATGCTCCTCGAAGGAGGGCCCCCGCCAGGATATTTCGAAATCGCCGACCGACGGCAGATTACCTTGAAAAACCAGCTTATCAACAGAATTGTTGACGAAAACAAAGTTGCCCGTCCCGGACTCCGAGCTACCGCTATCCCAGGCCATCGTGAAATCCATGTGATAACCATTCATCGTGCCGATGAGATTTCCCATGCCCATCGGGGGCAGCAGCAGATAGGCCGTAACGTTGCCGCCCGTCTGGGTCATGTTACCAGCGGCGGTTGCTCCATTTAACGGGTTTTCCCAGAAGCCGGTCGCATTCAAATCCGCCGCCGGCGTGCCACCGCTATCACCACCGCCACCGCCGCACCCCGCCAACCCAACCGCCAGGACCAATGCCAACACACTGCCCCACACGCGCGCCCGTAACTTTTGCATAGCTCTTTCTGTTTTCGGTTCGCCACGAGCCCATCCCGTGGCGACGATGCGCGGATTCTAACGCGGAAATTTAGCCTGTCAAATAAATACTACGCTGGAATTGTCTTGCGCAGGTATTTCAACATTGTTATTCATTCCTGCGTGCAAATACTACACTGTAACCAAGGAAGGTGACGATGCTTTTCTTGCGGCATTGGGGGCGGTTGTTGAAGGACTTGCTCGGTTTTGCCTGGCAGAACAAGGCGTGCTTGTTCTAACCCGTGGTTGCCATGCGTACATCCGGGTCCAAGGTCTTGTTCTGCGTGCTTTTGAGTGTATGGGATGTGTTGTTTCTGGCCACGCTGTTGATGTTGCCGGTCATCTGGCTTGGCACCCCATGGACCTGGCAGGCCGGCTTCGTACACCTGAGGTTGACGTGGCACATCTGGTATTTTGCGGCGCCGGCTGTGCTCCTGGTCGCGCGTTATGCGGTCAGGGCTTGGGCCACCGGCCGGCACATCGCGTGCGCT
>CAIQIC010000543.1 GCA_903871765.1 uncultured Lentisphaerota bacterium | reverse complement strand
TCCCGCCGTAGCTTTAGCGTAGGCGGAAGTCCCGGCTTGCCGGGACGTAGGCGGGTGGTACGGGCACTGGGAATCGAAACCGACTTCGTGTTTTGGTAAAATTCGTCATTATTTTGGCAAATCGTTCCCGTTTTTTCCCTTACTGACCCGAGGGCACTGGGACTAAAACCCGGTATTCGGCAAGGAATGGCAATTCTGGGCAAATCCAGTGTCAGGAAACGTCAGGAACAGTCAGGAATTGTCAGGAAAGGTTCTTACCCTTCTGTCGGCTGGCGCTCTATGCCGGCGGTTCGCGAAGCTGAGCTAGATACGAATTGGACGGAGAGTGGAACCGTACGCTACGGGCGGTCGCACTAGCACTTTGCCGTTGCAGTCGGTTGAGATGTGCGCCCGATGCACTCGACTGGAAGGCATTCGGCGAGGCCGGAAAGGAACGCTTCCAGCATGGGACTGCGGCGCGCTTCCGGCAGTTACGCCGTCGTTATGTCGTGTTGGCTGGGTGTCCTCCATTCTCTCCTCATTCCGAAATCCGGCTTATCTACCCTCTTTGGGTGATTGACTTATTATGGGGATGGATTAAAATTTATTTTTTAGTAGAATAGAAACGAGGCGCCACCGAGGCGCCACCGAGGCGCCACCGAGGCGCCATAGAAACAAGGCGCCACGAATGAAACGGAAACGGAAGCTGCGATCGCACACGTACGTCTATGCCCACGGATTTGAGTCCGGGACACTGCACCGGCACATGGTGTGGAAGAAGGCGCACCGGACGGTGGCGGAACCGGGTGCCGCCGCCGGACCGGAGTCAGGACGTAAGGGGCGGGCAAAACACGCCGCAGGAGGCGCGTGAAAAAATGACCGCGAAATCATCCAGCGCCGGTCATCGGAATTCGGGCAGGGCAGGATGGCTGCTGGGCCTGATCTTTGTCGGCCTGGCCGCGGGCATTGTGGCGGCCGGCAACTTCTATTACCGGGATTACGAGAAGCATTACCGCGCCGAGGTCGAGCGCCAGCTCTCCGCCATTGCGGATCTGAAAGTGGGCGAGGTGGTGCAGTGGCGCAGGGAACGGCTGGCCGATGGCGCCGTCTTCTTCAAGAACGGCAGTTTCTCCGGCTTCGTGCGGCGTTTTTTGGAAAACCCGGAGGATGCCCAAGCCCGGCAGCAGATTCAGGCCTGGGTCGAAAAATACCAGACGGCAAATAAGTATGATCACATTCGCCTGCTGGATGCTCAAGGCGTCACCCGTCTGTCCGTCCCCGCCGGACTGCCGGCTGTTTCTTCCTCGGTCGCAAAGAGCGTTTCAGAAGTCCTGCGGTCGGGCCAGGTGACGTTTCAGGATTTTTATCGCAGTGACAACGGCCAGGAGGTTCATCTGGCCGTCTTGGTCCCCATTCTCAACGAGTCGGACGCCAGCCGGCCGCTGGGCGTTTTGATTCTGCGCATTGATCCGAAAGCCTATCTTTATCCCTTCATCCAGCGCTGGCCCACACCCAGCCTGACCGCCGAGACCCTGCTCGTCCGCCGGGAGGGCACCGAGGTCGTCTATCTGAATGAACTCCGGTTTCAAAAAACCCCCGCCCTGACCCTGCGCAGACCCCTGGACCAAGAGGCACTGCCTGCGGCTCGGGCCGCCTTGGGGCAGGAAGGTGTCGTGGAGGGCCTCGACTACCGGGGCGTGCCAGTGGTGGCGGCCCTCCGCACCATACCCGATTCGCCGTGGTTTTTGGTCGCCCGCATGGACGCCGTGGAACTGTATGCGCCGCTGCGCGAGCGGCTCTGGCAAATGGTCGCGCTCATCGGCGCCGTGCTGTTCGGCGCGGGGGCCGGTATCGCCCTGCTCTGGCGACAGCAGTCCGTTCGTTTCTACCAGGCAAAGCATGAGACGGTAGAGGCCATGGCCAGGCTCGCCGCCATCGTCGAATCCTCCGAAGATGCCATCATTGGCAAAAGCCTCGACGGCACGATCACGAGTTGGAACGCCAGCGCGGAACGCCTTTTCGGTTACCGCGCTGCGGAAATGATCGGCCAGCCCGTTACCCGCCTCATTCCACCTGACGACCAGCCTTGGGAGGCGGAAATTCTGAAGCGGTTGCAACGCGGCGAGCGCGTGGAGCATTACGAAACCGTGCGCATCGCCAAGGACGGCCACCCTGTGGCCGTGTCCTTGAGCATTTCGCCAGTCCGCGATGCGGCTGGCACGATCATCGGCGCGGCCAAGATTGTCCGCGACATCACCGAGCGCAAGCAGGCGGCGGCGGCGCTGATTATTTCAGAGGTCCGCTATCGCCGGCTCTTTGAAGCGGCGCGGGATGG
>CAIQIC010000542.1 GCA_903871765.1 uncultured Lentisphaerota bacterium | reverse complement strand
TCTCATTACCACGGATTTTACCCCCATCTCTCGGCTGCTATCGCGCGCGGTTGACAAAAACCTTGGCGGCTGTAGTGCCGATGTGTTAGCGTCTGCCGCTGTGCTGCGCGACGGGGACCCGACAAGCATGAAGCCAAGGATACGGTGGGCGGCGCCGGCGATGAGCCTGTGGCTGGCCGCGCTCTCCGCGCCGGCGCAACATATCGGCGAGGGCCTGCCGCCGGCGCGGCCGTCGGCCGCCGCGACAACGAACGCGGTTGCCGGCACGAACGCGGCCGCCGGCGCGGAGAGCGCGGCCCGCATCGAGGTCAACGCGGATCAGCTCGATTTCTATCAGGATACCCGGACGGCCGTCGGCCGCGGCCATGTGGTCATCACGCGCGGCGCAGACCGGCTGATGGCGGATTACGTCAGCGTGCGCACCGACACGGAAGAGGCGCATGCCCAGGGCAACGTGACGCTCGACCGGCCCGGCAAGATCTGGCGGGGCGAGGAACTGGTCTATAATTTTAAAACCCAGCAGGGTGATTTCGGCGCGTTCTCGTCCTATATCGAGCCGTTTTTCCTCCGGGCGGATGAGGCTCAGCGCGTGTCCGCCCGCGAGTTCCACCTGCAGAACGTCACCATCACCACCTGCGACGGCGACGACCCGCAATTCTACCTGCAGGCGAACAAGGCGCGCATCATTGACGGAAAGACACTCAAGGCCTACGGGGTGGTCCCGCACCTCGGCGGCCTGCCGTTTTTCTACATGCCTTACTGGACGCGCAGCCTTGAGCCGGAGTCCTCGAGCTTCGATCTGGTGCCGGGCTACAGTTCGCGGATGGGCGCCTTTGCGCTGATGAAGCTGGGGTACCAGGTGTTCGACGACACGCGCGCCTACACGCACGTGGACTACCGCTCCAAGCGCGGCGTGGGGCTCGGCCAGGATTTCATGTGGCAGGATCCGAAGCCCGAGAAATCGTATCGAGGCCTGCTGCGGGGCTATTACCTGAACGATCAGCAGCCCTTCTACGACGCGGAGGAGGAGGCGTACCGCGCCAGCACGACCAGCCGTCAGCGGTATCGCCTGAAACTGCAGGATGCGCGCAGCCTCGGCGACCGCGACGGGTTGTACCTGGAGGCCAATTACCTCAGCGATCCCTATGTGATCGAGGATTTCTTCGACGAGGAATACCGCAACAACGTGCAGCCGGAGAACCGCCTGTCGCTCATGCACCGCGGCGACAACTATTCGGCCGGACTGCAGTTGAACGCCCGCTTGAACGACTTCTTCGAGAACATTGATCGCCTGCCGGAGGCGGACCTGGAAGTATATCGGATGAAGCTGGGCGATACGCCCTTCTACTACGCCAGCCAGAACAGCGCGGCGTTCCTGCGGCATGTGTACCCGAAAAACTCCGCCACCAATACGGTGTCCAACCCGGAGGATTACGACGCCTTCCGGCTGGACACGAGCCACACGCTCTATTATCCCACGCGCCATTTCGATTTCCTGAATGTCATCCCCCGCGCCGGCTATCGCGGGACTTTTTATTCCAAGACCTACTCGGCGACGACCGCCACGAACGTCGTGCTGGTGACCAATACCACGACCACCGCCACCGGCACGGGCACCAACGTCACCACCACAGTCGTCAGCACCAACCAGGTGCTGACGGCCATGCAGGAACTGGGGGCGGGGATGCGCCATCTGCCGCAACTCGGCGTCGAGACTTCCTTCAAGGCTTTCAAGGTGTTGGATCAGGGGCCAACCGGCATTGGCCACGACGTGGGCTTGCGCCACGTGGCCGAGCCGTATGCGGATTATACCTTCCAGCCACGGCCGAACCTGGAACAGGCGGATGTGCCCCAGTTCGACGAGGTGGACCAGTTGGGCCTGGAGAACGACGTGCGCCTGGGCATGCGCAACAAGCTGCAGACCAAGCGCCGCAACTACGTCCACAACCTGGTGGATGCGGACGTGTACACCTTTTATCGCTTCGAAAAGCCGGCGGGTGTGACGAACGATTTCGACAACGTCAATTTCCTGGTCCGCCTGCGGCTGGTGGACTGGCTCATGGTGGATTTCGACGGCGCCTACGATCCCTACGCCCGCCAGTTCAACACCTTCGACACCCAGCTCGCCTTCCTGGCGGAAGACAACAGCCGCCTGGCCATCGAGCATCGCTACACGCGGGACAGCCATAACCTGCTCTCCGGCGAACTGATGCTCTTCCCGAACCGCGAATGGTCCTTCCGGGTTTACGCCCGCTATGAGATTGAAACAAGCACCGTGCAGGAGCACTCCTACCTCGTGCAGCACAAGAACGATTGCCTGGGCGTCGGGCTGGGTTTCCGCCGGCTCGACAATGAAAGCATGGTCTGGGCCCAGATCTGGCTGACCGCCCTCCCGCAGACGGCCGTTGACTTGGGCCGGTAGGCCGGCCGCGCGGCCCGGCGCGTGACCATGCACCCGACCCCCCCTCCCGGCTTATTTGGGCGGCAACGGCTGTTCCTGCCGGTACAACGAGAAGACCAGGGACGGCCGGCTGAGCGGCCAGATGTTCACGACGGTCCAGAACACCAGGTTGCTGCCCTCGCCCTGCTCCACGTTCGCGACGGAACTGTCCCAGTCGGGCGGCAGGTTGGTGAGCGCCGGTTGCGCCTCCGGCGTCAGCCACAGCCCGGTCTGCACCGTTTGCAGCAGGTTCCCGGCGCGCTGTTGCAGCCGGGCCGAGTTCTCGGCGCGCAGCGATCCGATCAGCGCGCTGGCGATGACGGCGGTCAGAAGCGCGGCCACCGCCAGGGCCAGGATCGCTTCGATCAGTGTAAACGCAGCGGCGGAGGCGGAGCCGGGGGCCGGGGGAAGTCGGGCGCCCGGCGGGCCTCTCCGCTCCGGCCGCCCGTTATGACCACCGTTGCGCATCGGCCTGCGTCCGCTACTGCGCGTCCGAGCTGGACAGATCCGCGGCGTAGTTCTGCCCCCCCGGCTCGCCATCGCTGCCGTAGCTGATGATCTCGAACGGCTCGTTATGCCGGCCGGGCACCAGATAGACATACGGGTGCTTCCAGGGATCCAACGGCAGGTTGGGAGAGCTGAGATAACCCTCCGGCGGATATTTTTCCGGAATGGGCGGCAGGGTGGGCTTCCGGACCAGCGCTTCGAGGCCCTGCTCCTGCGTCGGCATGGAACCCTGTTCGGCGCGGTACATCTCCACCGCGGTTTTCAACTGTTGCAGCATGAGTTTGGCCACGCTGACCTTGGCCTTGTCGGGCTGACTGAACACGTTGACGCTGACGATGCCCGCCAGGATCGTGATGATGATGATCACCACGAGTATTTCAATCAGCGTGAACCCGCTGCTTCGCTGCCGTTGTTTGTTTTTCATATCCGCCTGCCGGTTCTTCGGCCGACCGGCCCCTTCCGGGCGTTGACGCCCGACAGTTTCCAAAATAACGCATAACCGCCTCCGAGGCAATACCGGCGTAGCCCCTGATCTGAGAAACCATTGGTTTCGCATGATCTGCTCCATCGGGAGGGCCGACCTTCCGCCTCCGCTCGGAAGCTATGGCGGGACAAGCCGTGTCGGCCGCGGCCCGGACGGCGCCGGGCCCTCCAGGGGTCAAACTGAACCCTGAACCCTGTTTTTACCCCTGGGCTGCTTTCCGCCCGCGCGGTTTGTCCTTGTCGCCGCGGCGCGCGGTCGGTACAAACGCCGCGGAGAGGCTGATGATGGAGACCTTCCAGGACCGATGGGACCAGGTGCGGACGCGCATGGCCGCGGCCTGTGCGCGCGCCGGGCGGGCCGTGGACGAGGTCCAGCTCATCGCCGTGTCGAAGACCTACGGCGCGGATGTCGTCCGTGCCGCGGCGGAATGCGGCGTGCTGATCTTCGGCGAAAACAAGGTGCAAGAGGCCGAGGCGAAAATACCGGACTGTCCCGGCCACCTCGCGTGGCACCTGGTGGGCCATTTGCAGTCGAACAAGGCGGGGCGGGCCGCGGCACTCTTCGACCGGATCCATGCGGTGGACTCGTTGAAACTGCTGCAGAAACTGGATGACGCCGCCGCGGCCGAGGGCAAGCGGCTGCCGGTGCTGCTGGAGATCAATGTGTCCGGCGAGAGTTCCAAGTTCGGGCTGGCGCCGGCGGCGGCGCCGGACGTGCTCGCGGCGGCGGGCGGGCTGGCGCACGCGCCGGTCGTCGGCCTGATGACCATGCCGCCGTTCGCACCCGAGGCGGAAAAAGCGCGGCCGCACTTCCGTCGGCTGCGTGCGTTGCGCGACGAGTGGTGTGCGCGCTATGGCCTGCCGCTGGCGGAGCTGTCCATGGGCATGAGCCACGATTTCGAGGTGGCGATCGAAGAGGGCGCGACGTGGATCCGCGTCGGCACGGCCCTGTTTGGAGGGCGCGGAACATGAGCGGCGATCTGGTTTTTCTGGGCGCGGGCAACATGGCGGAGGCGTTGCTGCAGGGCGTGCTGCACAACGCCCGCTGGCCGCGGGAGCGGCTGGTGGTGACGGACATCGTCGCGGAGCGCCGTGAAAAACTAGCCCATCAATTTGGCGTCCGCGCGCTGGCGGATAATGCAGCGGCCGTACGCGGCGCGGCGCTGGTCGTGCTGGCGGTCAAGCCGCAGGTCCTGCTGGGTGTCCTCGCCGGCATCCGCGCGGCGCTGCCGGCGGAGGCGCTGGTGCTCAGCATCGCCGCCGGCGTGCCGACCGGCCGGATCGAGGCGGCGCTCAGCGGCGCCGCGCGCGTCGTGCGCGCCATGCCGAACACGCCGGCGCTGGTCGGTTGCGGCGCCGCCGCGATTTGCGCCGGACGCCAGGCGACGGCGGACGACCTGGCGGTCGCCGAACGCCTGCTGGGCGCAGCGGGCCTCGTGGTGCGCGTCGCGGAAAAAGACATGGATGCCGTGACGGCGCTCAGCGGCAGCGGGCCGGCCTACGTGTTTTATCTCATGGAGGCGATGCTGGAGGCCGCCCGGCGGATGGAACTGCCGGCGGCCGTCGCGCAGCCGCTGGTGTATGCCACCATCAAAGGCGCTGCGGAATTGATCCAGCAGCAGGGCCTGCCGCCGCAGGAGTTGCGGCGGCGCGTGACCTCGCCGGGCGGCACTACGGCGGCGGCGATGGACGTCCAGGATCGCCGCCAGGTCATGGCGGCGCTGGTGGAAGCCATGCTCGCCGCGCATCGCCGCGCCGGCGAACTGGCGCGCGGGTGAAGCATGGAAGGGCGGGAACCCAAGGTGGACGGCAAATGGTTTGCACGCAAGGACGCGCGGCCGCGGCGCAGCGGCCCGGTCCGTTTTATCCGCACCTGCCTGGTTTTATTCGCCATTCTGTATCTGGGCGTCTGGTTGCTGGGGTTCACCGCCGGCTTCCGTTCCTATCTCGAGGACGATCTCCAGCGCCGCCTGGGCCTGCCGGTGAAAATCCGCAAGGCCCGGCTGACGCCGGACTTGAACCTGGTGATCGAGGGCCTGGCCACCGAGGGCAGCGGCCGCAAGGGCCAGCCGGGCGTGGCGGTGCAAAAGGGCCGGCTGGAATGGACGCTGCTGGATGACGGCCGTTGGCACTGGCCCCGCTTGCGGCGTATTCAGCTCGAGGGCTGCAGCCTGGCCTTCGCGCCGGCGGAGCAGGGCGGCTGGGCACCGACCGCCCTGACGGCCTTCAGCGCACAGGTGGCCGACTGGGGCGGCTTCGGCCTGCCGACGCCGAAGCCGGCACCGCCGCCGATGGATCTCGAACCGGAAAAGACCGCACCGGCCAAACCGGCTAAACCGGCCAACGTGTTGGATCAACTGCGGCATTGCGTCCTGGACCTGGACGATGGCCGGATGGTCTGGTGGAACGAGGACGGGCGGGAGTTGGCGTCCGCCCAAAAAATCCGCCTGGCGGTCACGCCGCTGGCCCTGCCCAACCGGCTGATGATTCACGGCCTGCTGACGGTGGACGAAGCGCACCGGACCGATGGCCGCCGCGCCCGGAACTTTCGTTTCGAGTTTCTGGACCTGCGCGGCCAGCAGATTGTGCTGGAGCTCAAAGCCGACTGGACGCCGACGGGCGCGCCGCCCGCCGGCGCGGCGGACGGTATTGGGAAACCACCCGCCGTCGAACCGGGGAAATAGCCGCCGCCCGCTTCAGGGCGCCACCGCGCTCTTGACTTGTCAGCCCGGCCCGCTATCATGCGTCCCCGTTGCAGGCCAACGTAGCTCAGCTGGCAGAGCAGCGCATTCGTAATGCGCAGGTCGTCGGTTCGATTCCGACCGTTGGCTCCAGCCTCAAGCCCCCGGAATCACCGCAAATATTCGCATTTAGTCCAATTAAATCAGGCTTTTGTGAAGATCATTCCTTTTCAATCCGTGCGCTTTCAAGCCCGTCAGCGCTTTTCTGGATTCTCACGTTTTGGGGGCACGAAGAGGAAGCATAAAGGTAGCAGTCTTGTTTTGGCCGGCCATGAAGCTGGTTCGACAGCGAGCATCATTTGGGCGTCACTTGCCGGGGTAGTTGGCGCGACGATGGGCGACAGCGACCGGCGGCGGTGTTGCCCCGTTCGACGGCATGATCGCGGCAGGACGGGCCATCGAGCGGCTATAGCGGGGTGCGCCTGGGGCGACGAGGCGTAGGGGGATGAACCGCACCCGCAGGGGGTCATCGGTCCATGGCGATCAAGAAAAGCGGGCTTTACAGATCCCTCGGGCAAAGCTGCGACGAGCTGCGCGGCGGCATGGACGCGTCGCCGTACAAGGATTACGTGCGCGTCCTGCTATTCGTGAAATACGTTGTTGCTGCCTTCAACGACGAGGACAAACGGCGCTTCCCCGGCGGGCGCGCCCAAGCAATTTCTTATTTGCAAGAAGGCGGTGAGACAGTCAAACCAACACTTGAGTAAATGCGTTCAGGTAGAGATGCAGGGGCACGCCCGCGACAAAAATCAAAATACGAAAGACCGGAGAATTATTATGAAGAGAATACTGGCGGTGATGATCTTGTTGTTGATTGGCAGTGGCTTGGCGGAGGCTGGCGGACAGATCGATTTTGGCGCGTATTATACAAAATTGAATACGGGACAGGATTGGGAGTCTTACTCCCGCACCTGGAAGGATGCCGACATCGTGGTGCAGGTTTCCAAGGCTGGTGGAAAGCTCGTTTTCTGGAGGGGCAACAGCTATCTGCCGTACTGGAAAACCGACAAGGGCCAGTGGGACCTTGCAGAAATCATACCCCGCAGTGGTGATGGCGTCAAGCCCATGCCGGACAGGGTAAACTCGTATTCCCATGTCGAGATTATTGAGAATACGCCTTCGGTTGTTGTCGTGCACTGGAGGTATTTGTCGAGTTTTACGGCAGGAAATCCGCACGGGAATGTCAGCCCGAATAACTTTGTCGATGAGGTGTTCACCATTACGCCGGGCGGCGGGGTGGAGCGCGTTATCAAAAATGGAACGGACAAGGCGGATGACTGGACTGATCCTTTAAACCGGACGGTTCAGTCGCTGAAATTGAACGCAGACCGTGTTGCCGAAATCAGCCGGAAAGCCCCGAAACATTCCGCATCGCAAGCCAGGATTAAAGGCAATCCCGTAAAAGGACCCGTGGTTGTCGAGCCATCGTTATGGTTCAAGTTCGACGAGGGCCTTGGGGACAATACAACGGAAGGAATTACGAGAACATCTGCGCTGGTTCCTGGTCACAAGACGCTTTGGAAGAAAGGCGTTTCCGGTACGGCGCTGGAGTTCGACGGCTATAATACTGCGGTTACGATTCCGGCCACCAAGGCGCCGGCTGTTTCGGACGGCAGTTTGACCCTTGAAGGATGGTTCGCGCTTGGCGCCTATCCCTGGAACTGGGCGCCTATCGTGCAGCAGGGCGATAATGATGGTTATTTCATCGGGGTGGACAGCCACGGGTATCCCGGGTTCATGGTGAAAGTTGATGGAGCATGGCAGCAGCTCAGCGTACCGAATCAACCGCCATATACCGATGCCAACCACCTCGCGCTTTTCAGGTGGTATCATGTGGCAGGCACGTACGATAAAAACGATGGAATGATGCGGCTGTATATAGATGGAAAGGAGATCGCCGGAAAATCAATCGGCAAAGGCGGGGTGCAGACGGCCAATGCCGATGTTCGGGTTGGCAAGGCCGGCATAGCACGAGCGGCGACCCAGGGGACCCATGATACGCATCCAAGTGAATTCGGGATAGACGGGCTGATTGATGAAGTAAAGGTTTACAACCTTGCTTTAGACAGCCGTCAGATTGCCACTTCTTTTGCCAATTATAATCCCGGCCCGGCGATAACCTCTGCGCCGGATATGCAGAAGCGGAGATTTCCAGTTCCTGCAACGGACGGGAAATTCAAAGCGGTTTATACGCATCTGTCATATTACGAGACTTGGGACAATCTCTGGCGGTTTGGTGATTATGCCGACGTTGTTGTGGGGTTTGATCAGCTGCCCACAAAGTTCGTTTTCTGGAGAGGCGTCAGTTATATCCCGATGATCGTAAACGAATCGAACCAGTGGTTCACCCATGAATTCCATGAGACGGGTTTTTCGGACTCTGCTCCGGGAGATTGTGAACCGATGTCCGACAAGGCCTGCTGGGACTCCCATGCCAGGATTGTTGAGAACAACGGCGCCAGGGTAGTTGTCCACTGGCGCTATCGTTTGGAGAATCCCGACCATCATTGGGCCAATTATGATGAGAACGGGTGGGGCGACATTTCTGACTGGTACTACTATATATATCCCGACGGCGTGGCTTCCAAGATTATGCGTTGTTACACTTCAAAGCCTGATACCTGGCATGAATACAATGAGCAGATAGTTGTCTTAAGCGATGGACAGCACCCCGAAAGCGTGGTCAAAAAGGCGCCGGTAATGACGCTGGTCGATCGTTCCGGCAAGGCCACTGACTATGACTGGAACCCGAATCCTCCAAATCCCCAGTACAAAGGTAACGTGATCCAGAAGATATATTTCACCGGGAAGTACTCTCCTTTTGCCATTCAGGATTTTGATGGCGGCGATATTTACGGCGGAGAGCGCACGTGGTATTCGGTATTTCCTTCGTGGAACCACTGGCCGACATCGCAGATCAATTCTTCGGGCAGGAACGCAAGTTTTCCCGACAGGGCGGCACATAGTTCCATATCACATTTGGCCTGGCCATTAAGTTCAAGACAGGAGGGGAAAGTAACATTCCTGGATAGGACTCTGATGGAAGGAATGACGGACAAGCCGGCAACGTCGCTTGTAAGTCTTGCCAAGTCATGGCTGAGTGCCCCGGCTGTAACCAATGTGTCCGGGGGAACATGTCACGGCTACGACCAGGGCCACAGGGCTTACGGCTTGGGGTGGGGCGCGGCGCCGCTGAGTTTCCAGATTGCCGCATCCGACAGTAGTCCCATTCACAACTTGTGCTTTGAAATTAAGAACTGGAAAAGCAGGACTGCAAAAGCGGTTCTGAAAATCAACAAAGCTTCCCGAAACTCCGGGCCGGTTTTCAGGCAGGGGGTTAACATAGATACCGATGGTACTTACACTTTGATTGTGTGGATCGGTATGTCAGCCAATACAACGCAACTGTTTGAAATAACGGAGAAATGACCATCAAGCCTGCCTGCCGGGGCGGCGCAGGCCGGCGGCACGGTCTATGAGCCGTGCTATGATGACCTGCCAACCGCGGCGGAACAGACCGATCCCCCTGCCGCCAAGGATGAACAGGTCTTCCCGGATTACGACAACTGCCCGATCCCGAACCCGTTTAGGACTAAAACGTTGCGCCGGGTATACATCCTTGCTCCGTAGATGGCCGCCAGAGGTGAGCACCGAAGCACCTTCCAGGCAAAAAATGCTGGGGTTATGGGCTTGACAGGCCCATCCGCCGGGTAATAATTGCCGCATGAAAACGTACGGCACCCAGGCGGCGCGAAAAACGGCGCTCCCCCGGCGGGCGCGCCCAAGCAATTTCTTATTTGCGTTTGTTCCAGTTCCAAGTGACCGGCTCCGACCCCACCCATTACACCGTATTGGTTTCCACCAACTTTCAGGGCGGGAATGTGCTGGGACCGGCGGTTCAGACCACCAACGGCTTGTTCCCATTCGTTGCCCCGGGCGCGTCCCAAGCGCCGCAGCGCTTTTATCGCCTGCGCTGGCACCGAGCGCCAGCTTGCAAAGAATTAAATCATGCATACTCCGCTACGTTTCAGTTTGGTGACCTGGGTGCTGTTCGGTGGCGCCGGGCTCGCGTCCGCCGCCACGCCGGCGGCGCCGGCCACCCCGACCGAGGTGCGCGAAATCGTGATCACGAACAACCTGACGCTCACCCGCCGCGCCCAGTTATCCGCCCGGATCATCGTCCGCGCCAGCAACGTGACCCTGGACGGCAACGAAGCCACCCTCACCGGACCGGGCCGGGTCGGCGACCCGCAATCACTCGAAACGGCCGGGGTGGGCCTCTGGCTGGAGGGGGTGACGAACGTGACGGTGAAAAACCTGCGGGCGCATGGCTTTGCCACGGGCCTGCTACTCCGCCGCGCGGCGGACATCACCGTGGCTTCCTGCGATTTCTCCGATAACTACCACAATCCCAAGCACGGCTGGGGAGAACTGCCCCCGCGCGGCGGCATTCTGGTCGAGGATTCACACCGCTGCGTCTTCCGGCGAAACCGGGCCAACCGCGTCTGGGACGCCTTTCACCTGATTGGCTCGGATGACAACCAGATCACTGACAACGATTTTTCGGACTGCTCCAACACCTGCGCCAAGCTGTGGCGGGCCTGCCGGAACAAGTTCCTCCAGAACAACCTCTCCTATGGCATCCGGATTGATCGCGCTGCCAAGGAAGTCCACGCGCGGGATTCCACCTGCGTGCTGATCGAAACCGGCTCGGACAACAACTACTGGTTCCGCAACAACATTACCCACGGTGGGGACGGCGTGTTTATTCGTCCGCTCAACCGCTGGGTGTCACGCGGCAACACGTTCGTGGAAAACGACACCTCCTACGCCAACAATAATTGCGTCGAGTCGTGGAGCCCCGGCAATGTGTTCATTCGCAACAAGGCCAATCACGGCAGCTACGGGTTCTGGCTCGGGGGCAGCGACCAGACCGTGCTCATCGGCAACGAAGCCGCGTTCAACGGCCGGCCCAACGGTTATCACAATGCGCCCGAAGCCGGCTTTGGGCACGGCGGCATCGTGATCGTGGGCGGCCCGGCCACCCACACCCTGATCGAAGACAATGACCTCCACGACAACAACGGCGCCGGCCTGGCCTTCCGGGGGGACGAGGCTTCGCAGGGGAGCACATGGCGTATCTCGCACTGGATCGTCCAAAAGAACCGGATGGCCAACAACGTTTTTGGCATCTGGGGCCGCTGGGGCGAGGCCATTTTGCTGGCCGGAAATCAGTTCACCAATAACGCCCAGAGCAATTTTATCCAGGATGTATCGTTCCTCACCCGGCTGCCCACCGAACCGGCGGCCCGGACCGCTCCCACCGCGGAGTTGTCTGGACCGGAGATGGTGCTGGCGGGCCAGACCGTGCGTTTCGAGGCGGCCCGCAGCCGGGGCGCCGAGGGCCGCCCCTTGGCCTTTCAATGGTGGCTGGACGGCCACGCCAGCGACGGACCCGTCCTGCAACACACGTTTGCAGAGCCGGGTTTCCACCGGGTGAGCCTGACGGTCAACGACGGTGCGCTGGCGGGACTGGCCTGGCGGGATGTGCTGGTGGTGCAGCCCGTGGCGCAGGAACTCGGCACTGAAGGCCAGGCGAATGCCTGGGGTTTCGAGCTGGAAGGGAACGAGCACGGGGAAGGCCGCATGAGTTTTGCCAACGATCCGCACAGCCTGGTCGGCGGCCAATGCCTGCGGTTTACACCCGATCCTTATCCGGGGATGTATGCCACCGCGATCTATCCCGGCACGCGCGACGCCGGCTGGAACTTCGCCGGCAAGACCCGGATTCGATTCTGGATGCGCACCCAAAACCCCAACACGCCCGGCTGGCAGAATGCCGGGCCGGTCCTCCGCTTGCTGGGGCGCACCGGCCAGATCGAACTCAAGCCCGTCAAAGACGCCAACCTGCTCAACGACCCGCCCTTCAGCGAAGCGCGCTGGCTCTGGATGCCCATGAGCATTCCGCTCGCCGGCGACGCCCAATGGCAGCGCGCCGCCAAGGGCGAAATCTCCCTCGACCGCATCGAAGCCATCAGCCTCTCGCTGGATTCCTGGGGCGGCGATCCGTTCACCGTCTGGCTGGATGGCTTGACCGTTGAATAGCAGCGACGTCCCGGCTGCAACCTTTCTCCTCAAGCGGTGTTCTGAAGCGTGGCGACTTCATCCCCCACAACGAACGGCTCCATGATGCGGTTACTAACCTTCCCATAATAATATGGACATGAACTGCATAATCGACTATATTTTCGCGCATGAAACAAGACGCGAGGAAGTTGAATCGCCAATCGTTGACCGACTTGCGGCGGCGAGCGGTGGCCAGTGTACAAGACAGTCATACGCCCGATGAAGTGGCGGATATGCTGGGCGTGTGTCGCGCCGCTGTTTTCGGCTGGCTCGCGATGTACCGCGCAGGCGGATGGGACGCCTTGGATGCCCGCAAACGCGGCGGTCGTCCACGGAAACTGTCGGGGTCGCAGATGAGGTGGATTTACAAGACTGTGACCGGGAAGAATCCTCTGCAATTGAACTTTCCGTTCGCCCTGTGGACGCTGGACATGGTGAAGCAAATCATTCGGAAACATTTGGGGGTTACGTTGAGCCGCTCGTCGGTTGGCCGGCTGATGGATCAATTGGGGCTGAGCGCCCAACGCCCGTTGTGGAGGGCGTACCAACAGAATCCGGCGGCCGTGGCAAAGTGGCTGCGGGAGGATTATCCGCTTATTTGCAAAGAGGCTAAAACCTGTGGCGCGCGTATCTTTTTTGGAGACGAAGCGGGTGTGCGTTCGGATGGGCACAGTGGAACCACTTGGGCTCCCCGAGGGAAAACACCGATCGTATCGACGACCGGGGCGCGCTTCGGCATGAACTTGATTTCTGCGGTCAGCCGCACGGGGCAGTTGCACTTTGCCGTGGTAGAGGGCAGAGTCACTGCCGAAGTCTTTGTCGAATATCTGCGACGACTGATTCATGGACGCCGTCGCCCGATCTTTCTGATCGTGGATGGACACCCGACGCACAAAGCGGTGATGGTTCGGCGCTATCTCGAAACGATCCAGGGTCGGCTGCGACTCTTCTTCCTCCCCCCTTACTCGCCGGAACTGAATCCCGATGAGTTGGTGTGGAACGATTTGAAAAACCACATTCTCGGCCGAATGAAGATCACTGGGCCAGATCAGATGCGGCGCACCGTGCTGCATAGACTGCGTTGGATGAAACGGCAGTCGGCTCACGTCGCATCCTTCTTCCATGCGCCCGAAACAAGGTATGCAGCTTAGGTCCATATTATTACGGGAACCTTAGTAAGCTCCGTTTCCGCGTCCCGGCGGTCCCGTTGCTTGGTTGTCTGCATGAATTTCTTGCCGCCCACAGTCCAGACGGCATAGAAGACCTTGCCGCGTTTTATCAAGTACCCGGTGCGTTTTCTCATGACGTGCCCCCTCTCTACTTTTCTGTTCTCTACCGGGCGCGAAAATGCCAGATTAGGGGCTCGATAGTAACCGCATAAAGGTAGCATAATGATAAATATAGCGTAATTAATCAATTCAGGCGCATTCGTAATGCGCAGGTCGTCGGTTCGATTCCGACCGTTGGCTTCAAAATTTCCCCCTGCAAATAAGAGGAAATCAAACACATGCAACGAACCAAGCGTATTATGTTCGGGCTGGCCGCGGGCCTGGTGGCCGGCAGCGGCCTGGCTTTCGGCCAGACGGGCGCAGCCCCGGCGCCGGTCCGAAAATCAGGGGCGAAAAACCCTGCCGTGGCCTGGGAAAGCCTGCCGGTCATCCGCACGGGCGTAAAGCTATGGTCCCACACTTCAAAGAGCGCCCTGAATTGTACGCTCATGGATTGGACCAACTATACCCTGCAGGATACCAATGGATACGAGCAGGCCTGCGTCAAGGGCTGTTCCGGCATGTTGATCCATGCCTGGTTCGCCTGGCTGGGCGCCGCGGGTGGCAACCTGAAACTGTACCTGAAGGATGCGGAAACGCCGGAGTACAACATGCCGATTACCGACTATTTCAAAGCGGACCAGCAATTCCAGCAACTGTGGCGCAGTCAGGACGGCATCTGGTGGGCGTTCCCGTGCTTGCCGTTCGATGGCCTTTTCAAGGCGGTCATCACCCAGCGCCCGGACTGGTACCAGTACACGCTGCATATCTACCGGGAGGGCCGTTTCTCCGAAGTCCCCTCGCCGGCGGACGTCGAGGCGCTCCGGGCCAGGATCAGTGCTCCTGCCGGAGCATCCCCGGGCACGGAACCGGGCAACCGCGTGCAGACCAATGCCGTCGAGATCGGCACCGCGCAGGCCCGGGTCGTGTTTGACGTCAAGCAGGCCGGGGTGATCCGCAGCATCCGGATCGTTCCGACGTCCGCTGCCGCCGGGGCCTTGGATACCCTGTACATCCGCATGACCACGGACGGCGCCATCACCGCCGACCTGCCCGTGTCCATGTTTTTTGGAGGATACAGAGGCGCGGACATGAAGAATGCCAGAGGCCTGCCGGCCGGGTACGACGGCAAGCAGTTGTATTGTTACTTCCCGATGCCTTTCTGGAAATCCATGAAGATCGAATTGATCAACAAGCAGGCCGCGCCGGTGCAGATGGCCTGTGAAATCGGCTGGGCGGATCGCAACCCGTATCCGGAGGAGTCCACGGGCGTATTCAAGATCCAGTTCAACGATAACGTGTCCGTCAAGGCCGGCGAACCGGATTTTGCCAATCTGGACGTGGAAGGCGCGGGGCTCCTGGTGGGGTGCGTTTCGCGGCTCACCGGGGACATCGAGGGCAATTTCAGCATCTTTACGGATGGCGCCCAGACGCCCGTCGTCGAGACCACCGGCGGCGAGGATTACTTCAATCATAGTTACGGCATTCATCCCGGAATTTGCCGTTGTAGCTTTCGATATATGCGTTATCAACCGGCTTTCCAGGGCGAAT
>CAIQIC010000541.1 GCA_903871765.1 uncultured Lentisphaerota bacterium | reverse complement strand
ATCTTCATCTTCCCGGAGCTGCTGTTCAGCCTGGTGCTGGCGAATATTATGTCGCCGAAGATCTGGGCGTGGCGCGCGGATCCCTGGTTCGCCGGGCTGGCGAAGATGACGCCGTACCGCCGCGTGCTGCGGCTCAAGCAGTACATCATTGATCACTATGCCTTCAACCTCGATCTCGACACCTGGGGGCTGACGACCAAGGCGCGCCAGCTGGCCCGGTTCCGCGGCCTGGTGGACGAGGCGACGCTGGCGCGCAGCAACGCGCTGTTCGGTTATGAGGGCGACCAGTACTACTTCGAACTGGATATCCGCCGCCACTTCGGCTTGGACAAGTACTCCGGCGACGTCATCCCCTATTGGAAGACCGAGACCATCGAGGCCATGGACGCGTTCCGCTTCAAGGAGGGCTATCCGACGGGCGCCGGCGAATGCGTGTCCCTTTCCACGCTCTACGCCGCGGCGCTGTTCGTGGTCTGCGGCATCCCGCTTCAGGACATCTTCCTCATGGCCACGCCGCTGCATTCGCAGAATTTCGTACTCGTCAGCGATGGCATCCTGACCAACAACCGGCGTGTGGTGACGCGAAACATGTGGTTCAACGGCACGGAGCTGACGGACAAGGCCCAGCGGGCGCTGCGGCACGAGCAGGTGACGGTGGTCAGCCATACCACCGGCCACATCCACGTCGTCTATCCCGAGGCGACGATCGCGCCCCAGGCCTACGCGCGGTTCACCGCCGCCCTGCGCAAATTTCTAACCACTTCCATTACGATGGAAATCCTGCTCAATTTTTTGCGCCAGTATTCCAATCTGCAGAGTTGCTTCCAGTTGCGGCACGAGATGCGGGGCCACGCGCATTACGTCCCCCTCGAAAAGGTGTACGCCTACGAGCACGCCAGCGCCAACAAGATCAGCGATGCCACGCGGTCCCGGCTGCTTGATGAGATGGACGAGGACGAGTTTTTTGCCGAGCCGATGGCCAACCGGATGCTGCTGAACACCTTCGAGGAGTTCTTCCGCCAGGGCCACGTGGATCTCGACAACCCCGCCGACGTGGAGCGGCTGATGGCCGCGCTCGACTGCCACTGCACGCGCGACCGCTCGGCTGTGTCGGAGTTGCTCGCCTTCGCCCGGCTGGAACCGCGCCTGCCGGATCTGACCGCCAAGCGTTCCGTCCCCGGTCAGCCCATCGAACTGGACGCGGCCTGGAGCCGGGAGGACATCCTCGCGCGGCTGGAGTCGCTGCGGGCCACGCACCCCGTCGCCGACCTCGCTTTCTACGCCTACCGCGATGCGTCCCGCTGTGACTGGACGCCGCTGATCAAGGCGGCGCTGGAGCGCAATCCCGTGTCCGTGAAAGGCGTGGAAAAGCTGAGCGACGAACAGGCGCTGGAGCTGCTCGCCGGCTGGCCGAACGAATCCATCTATGACGGTCCGCGCCTGGCGCTGCCCGACGAGGTCTGGAACTTCCAGCGCGGCGATGGCTTGGAACGCGCCCTGGCCCTCGCCAACATCTTGAAGGCCAGGCATCCCGGGGAGTCCCTGGTGCTGACTGTCGAGAACCAGATCGCAGCCCTGCAGTGGGGACAGCGGTCGGTGACGTGGCCCACGAGCAAAGACTTGCAAACCCGATTGACGCTCTGAAACAGCAGGTGGCCGCGTAGCATCAATAGCCGAAAAGCGGCCGTTCCGCGCGGATCAGGCGCCAGCGTTCTTCGAACCCCGCGCCGCTCTTCAGATGTTTTTCCCGCCGCATGGCCGCGGAACGCGAGGGGTATTCTTCCCAATGCATGCACAGCGGTTGCTTCAGGGCATGGGTCCAGCGGCTCAACCCCTGCCGATGTTCATGAAAACGAAGAATCAGGTTGGAGGTGTGGCCGACATACGATTTGCCGGTGACGGGACAGTAGAT
>CAIQIC010000540.1 GCA_903871765.1 uncultured Lentisphaerota bacterium | reverse complement strand
GGACCCGGATGCCAACGATCGGCAACGGCTGGAATCCGGCGCCGGCGGCGATGAGCTGATGGATCCCCGGCGGCACCACGGCGAATTCATATTCGCCGCGCGCATCGGTCTCCGTCGACCGGTGCGCATCGGGCATGGTGACCTGCACGCCGAGGGCGGGGGCGCCGTCGGAGCCGCGCAGTTTCCCTCTGATCGAGCCGGTGGGGCGCGTGGCGCGCGTGACCACGAACTTCCCCTTGTCATTCCGGCGCGCAACAAAATCAGTGCCGCGAAGGAGACGGCTGAGCGCCTCCTCCGGCTCGTAGCGGCCGACGACCTCGGTGGATTGCGCCGGCCGTACTTCATCGTAGGAAGACAGCACTTCGACCTTGGCCTGCAGGGAAAACGCCAGCAGGGCGTCGGCCAGCGGCTGGGCGGTCAGGTTGAACTCCACGGGCTCGGCCAGCAGTCGGCCGGGCAGCACGCTGACCAGCAGCAGCAGGAGCGCTCCGGCGAGCACGGAACCGGGACGCGGCGAAGGCCGACCCGCGCTTGATTCAAAGGCGGGCCCTTCCCGGGGGCGGATTCCGTGGTTCATGCCGGAGATTCGCGCGTGCCTTATTGCTCTGAGCGCAGGCTCACCTGCACCGTGCCATTCAGGCTGCGCGTGACGCGGACTGGAAACTGTTCTTCAAGCCACGCCAAGAATCCGTCAAGATCGTCCAGACTGTACCGCCCGACGACACGGAATTCCGCCGCCTCCGCCGTGGCCGTGATGCCGTATCCATGATAGCGGGCGAAGCGGGCCAGCGCCTCGCGCAGTGGCATGCCGTTGCATACGATCAGGCCCTCGCGCCAAGCGAGGGTGGCGTCGAGGGCGGCGGCGTTCAGTGCATGGATGGCGACCCCGTCAGGGCCGGCCGCAAGATGGTCGCTGGCGGCAAGCGAAACCGGGGCACCGGGCCGCCCGCCCGCTTCGCCGGGGCGCGCCAGCACCGAGCCTTCAACCACCGTCACTTCGAGCGTGGCCGCGGTTTCGGCGCGAACGTCGAACTGCGTTCCCGTCACACGCAACGAACCCGCCGGCGTTTCCACCGTGAATGGCCGGCTGGCATCCTTGTGCACGGCAAAGAACGCTTCACCGGAAGCAAGGCGCATGCGCCGTTCTTTCCCGTCGATCTCGATCTGCAGGCTGGTCTGGGCGTCCAACTCGACCCGCGTGCCGTCGACGAGGGTGATCGCCTTGCGCAGCGCCATGGGTGTCGCCAGGTTCTCCGACTGCGTCTGCGGGCGGACCAGCCAGAATATTAGAACAACTGCCGCGGCGGTGGCCGCCAATGCACCGGCGCCCCACATGAGCCAGGGCCGCGACCGGCGCGGAACGGAGTCGGACGGCAATTCCACGGCACCGGCCGCCACCAACACCGGCAGTCTTTGCTCGAGATCGGCGGAGAACTGGCAGTAGTGCGACAGCAGCGTGCGGTGGGCCGGGCTTTCAGCCAGCCATGCGTCGAGCGTGGTGCGGTCGCTGGCGGTCAGCGAGGAGCCGTCGAGCCTGGCGGCCCAGAGTGCCGCCTGTTCCTCGGCGGCGGGATCAAGGCATTGGGGAAAACTGTTCATGGGTGGGCCTCCTTGGCGGTCGGCGTTGCGACGCTGGTTGTGGTCTGTGCGGGTTCTCTCGGCAGCAGCGCGCGCAGCAGCCGCAGGGCCCGCGCGTGCTGTTTCTCCACGGTGCTGATGGCGATGCCGAGCCGGTCCGCGATTTCCTGGTGGGACAGCAGCTCGACTTTGCGCAGCAGCAGCACGGCGCGGCAGCCGGCGGGTAATTGGCCGATGGCCTGCTCGAGCTGCTCCAGCTCCTGGCGCGCCATCACCTGTTGCACCACGCCAGGTTCGGACGAAGCCGTGGTCTCGGGTTCCCATGCCCCGCTCACGAACGGCGCGATGCGGCGGCGCTTGAGCCGGTTGAG
>CAIQIC010000539.1 GCA_903871765.1 uncultured Lentisphaerota bacterium | reverse complement strand
CTCTTCATGCACTCCGTGAAAGTGTGAAACTGACATCTTCTTTTTCATGGCCGCTCCTTACATGAGAGTGAAGCCAAAAAACACAGACCCTGAGACGCGGCCTCCGATTCGGTCTGGCGGGCATGAGAAATGCCTATGTCATAACCATTCTGATACGCCTTACCGACATCCAGTGACCGCGAGTTCAGCCTATGAATGAATACCGCGCCAGCCAGACAGAAGCCAATGCCCACTCCGAATGCGAACCTGATCATCTATTCCTCCTTAAGCTTGCGGCCCTTAAGCAGGGCGCGCTCCATCAGTCTATAAATCAATGCCCGCTCCGGGCCGCTAAATCCGGTCCACATGGTATCACCAATTTCCTCCGCCGCAATCTTGTTGATCAGCAGCCACTGGCGCTCAGTTTCAAGCTTGGATTCGACGCCCCAGAACATTATTTCACCCCAAGCTTCTTGTTCCAAGCCCCGCGCGTCGGCGCTTGATCATGTATGGCATGCAGCAAGCCTTCCAGTTCGTCCTTCACCGCTTCGGTCATGCAGTAAACATCCTGCAAGCGCGACACAAAGTTCAGCAATTCCATGTAGAAAATCTCCTGCGCGCGCTCTTCCCGCAGCTTTTGTTGCCGGTCCATTTCCTGTTCCGGCTTGCAACCGGGAAAGTACTCAACAGACCCCATGTTTACCGCTCCGCGCGAAACAGCGCAGCCTTCACATCCAGCTTGGCATTTTCCAAATTGTGTTTGCTCTCCGGCGTTGCCTTCGTGCCCATCCAAGCATAGGCAACAGAAAGGGCCGCAGCGAGATCATCGCAACGCCTGCATCCTTCCGGCTCATGATCAACGTCTTGCATCACGATGCCCTCAAAAGCTTGAGGGCCTTGCGCGCGCGGCTTTGGGCTTCGTGCAGCACTGCATCATATTCATGCTGGGAATCGTAATCGCGCGGGTCGCTCTCGGTTATTTCCAGCAGTTCGCGCAGCGCGTACAACAGCAGGCGCTTTTCGCCTTCGTCAATTGATATGGTTTCTATCGTGTATGTAACCAGCACATCCGGTGCATGGGTCATTGGCGTCTCCGTTAATTAATGAATGGTATTGTTATCCATGATGCAGGCTGCGCCAGACTTGTTGTGTTTGTCAATCAGCAATTTCATCACTGCATTATCAATTTCTTTCAACACTTTTTCCGGTGTGGTTTTGTAGTGACGCGCCAACGCGCGCAGTTCTTTTGAGTATTTCTTTTTCATCAGCCCCAATCCTTCTTGTCGCCGCTGGCCTCATTGTCATCGTACCCAGCGTAATACGCGGCAATTTCAGCGGATGACATGCCAGCCGCGTCAATGCGCTGGCCTTTGCCGGTGCCGCCGGTCCAGTAATGCGGGACGCGCGGCCTGCCATAGTAGCTGTCGGCGCTGCCGCGATCCCACGGCCCGCCGTGGCGCTTGCTGTATTCCTGCTCGAACATTTCGTCCGGCGGAAAGCTTTCCAGCAGGTCGGCAATGGCCTCCGCTTCCGTCGCGCCGCGACCAACCGGCACGCCTCCTTCGTCATAGGTGTAGTCCGCATAGGTCGCGGCCCAGTCGAAGCAGCGCAGCGGGATCGGAGGGTATTCAAACTTGGTATCGATTTTCGGGGTGTGCATGTTGGTGGCTCCTATTGGATGGATGGTGGCTGGGGGCCGAAGCCCCCGTGGGGTTAGGGCAGGTAGGGGCTGTCGATGCGCAGGTCGGCGAAGATCGCGCGGCCGTTCTCGAGGAGGATCGCCGTGCAGGTCACGGGCTGGGCGTCGCCGCGCGTGGTGATGTGCGGCACGCCGTCGATCACGGAGAACTTGCCGTGCGAGTACTCGACGTGGCGCACGCCGTGCGCGGCGGTGCGCAGGGACTGCTCACGGACGAAGTGGCGGAAGCGGACCTTGCCAGTGCGGGAGCGCGTGTTGCTCTGGGCGTGGGCGATGGTCTCGTCGGCAGTGGCGGGGCGGGTCTGGAGGGTCATGTCGGTCGGCTCCGTG
>CAIQIC010000538.1 GCA_903871765.1 uncultured Lentisphaerota bacterium | reverse complement strand
GTATGGCAACCAGGATTGCGCGGGCTACAGGGACCTGCGTGAACTGCTGGCCGAGCGGACGGATGTGGACGCCGTGCTGATTGCCACCGGGGACCGCTGGCATGCGCCGGCTTCCATTCTGGCCATGCAAGCCGGCAAGGACGTGTATTGCGAAAAGCCGTCGTGCTTTACCATGGCGCAAGGTCGCATGGTCGTGGAGACGGCGCGGCGATATGGTCGGATTTATCAAACAGGAGCCCAACGGCTCAGCGAACCGCCCCACGTGTTTGCCATCGAGATGGCCAGGTCCGGCCGGCTGGGTCCGATTCACACTCTGTACGCCGACTGCCGCTGGCGCGACGGGCTGCGTCACGACTGGTTGCCGGCAGAACCGGAACCGCCCAAGGAGGAGCTGGATTGGGATCTCTGGCTCGGTCCCTGTCCATGGCGACCGTACAACAGCGGCTATGTGAATGGGGGCGGGTGGTATCACTATGCTGATTTCGCCACAGATGTCGCCATGTGGGGCGCGCACTCGGTTGCCCAGGCTGTGGCCGGGCTCGACATGGCAAAGGTTTCGTCCATCGAGTTCGAATATGGCGGGGCGGATGCGACGATGGTGACGCGCTTGTCGAATGGGGTGAAGTTGGTTCTGTACCGCACTGCCGGCGATATCTGGAAACCGTGTGAGTTCTGGCACGGCGCGTGTGGTGAACGGTTCGATGGCCCCGAAGGTTGGCTCGCGGCCGCCGACGGCTATTCGAAGACGGAAGCCTCGTCGCCGTTGTTGTTGCGCGAATACAACAAAGTACTGGCGGACTACACGGGCCGGACGCAACGGCCGATGAACCACGTGCGCGATTTCTTGGACTGCGTTAAATCGCGCCGGCCCACGGTGGCCAATCCCGACGTCATGCTTCGCTCCATGAGCATTTGCCTGGCTGCAGACATTTGCGAGCAGGTGAAGCGCAACCTGACGTTCGATTTTCTCAAGGCGGAATTTGCCGGCGACGCCGAAGCCAACCGGCTGCGCTCCCGGGCGATGCGGGCGCCGTGGCAGGTGTGATGAAAAAACACACCCCGCGACGCCTGTCGGCCATCCTCATGGCCGCTGGTGCGATGCTGTTCTGCATCTTGGCTGTTGCCGCCGCCGACCCGACGGACCTGCATTGTGGGACAGCGGCAAGGTGGCGTCGGACCAAAGCATCGCCGTGCGCTACACCGGGGCGCCACTGGCTTCCGAAACCCGTTACTGGTGGAAAGTCCGTGTCTGGCTTGGCCGCCAGAACGCCGGCGAGAGTAGGGGGCTGGACAGTCGGCCTGCGGTGAAATGCGATTGATGCCGATGTTTAATCCGCGCGGATTGACAGATAAACATCCAGCGGTCAGAATCATTCCAACATCCGTCAAGCACAAGGAGCACAGGCCATGGACAGAATGACAACGACACGGCGGGATTTCATGAAACTCTGCTCGGGGGCAGTAGTGCTGGGGGCGCTGCCGGCGCTGTCCGTGCCGGAAGCGGTTCCGCTACCGGCGCGGCCGCGGATCAAGCTCGGTTTGGTCGGCTGCGGGGGGCGGGGCAAGTGGATCGCCGGACTTTTCAAGAAGCACGGCGGCTATGACCTTCACGCCGTGGCGGATTATTTCCCCGAGGAAGCCAAGGACGCCGGCGACACGCTGGGGGTGGACGCCGCCCGGCGGTTCTCCGGCCTGAGCGGGTACAAGCGGCTGATCGAGAGCGGGGTCGAGGCGGTCGCGCTCGAGGTTCCGCCCTGCTTCATCCCTGTCCATGCAACTGCCGCCGTGGCGGCCGGGCTGCACGTCTACATGGCCAAGCCCGTCTCCGCGGATGTGCCCGGCGCCTTGGCCATCAAGGCCGCGGGCGAGGCCGCCACGGGGAAAAAGCGCGTGTTCCTGGTGGACTACCAGATGCCGACCGATCCCGTGAACATCGAGATCGCCGCGCGGATCCGCGCCGGCGGACTGGGGCCGATTCAGCAGGTGCAGACTCACGGTATCTGCGGGGGCTTCAATGACCCGCCGCTGACCGACACGATCGCCAGCCGCCTGCGGGGCCTGATTTGGGTCAACGATATCGCGATCGGCTGCGATTATATCGGGAACTTCGACATCCACGCGATCGATGCGGCCGTCTGGCTGCTGGGCCAACGGCCCCTTGCCGCATCCGGCGCGTCGAGCATTGCGCGCCCGAACGCGCATGGCGATGCCCACGGGGTCTGCTCCGTGGTGTACGAGTACGAGGGCGGCGTGGTGCACAATCACTTCGGACAGGGCCTGGGCAACAACCTCGAGAGCGAGTTGAGCTGCACCGTGCACGGCCAGGAGGCCCATGCGGTCGTGAACTACTGGGGCAAGTCCTTCCTCAAAGGCGGGCCCAAGCACTTTGGCGGCGGCAAGGTGGAGAACCTGTACGAGGCCGGGGCAACCCGGAATATCGCGGCCTTCCACGAAGCGATCACGCAGGGCGACTGCGTCAATCTGATCGCCGGGCGCGCCGTGGACGGCGTGCTGACGTGCATCCTCGGCCGCGAAGCCGCGCTGCGCCGCACCCGCCTGACCATGGCTGAATTGATCCGCGAGAACAAGCGGCTGGACGTCAATCTCAAGGGCCTGAAGGAGTGAGGACATGAAGATGCCGTGGCTGTCTCTGGCGACCGGGCTGGCCGTTTTCGCCGCGGCAGGCAGTGCAGCGTGGGCTGGGGCGGGTTGGGTCGAGCCGATCAAGTCCGGGCTGGGCGCGTTCCGGGACACCGGGGAGTGGGCGTTGGTCGGCGATGTCGCCAAGGATCCGCAGCAGGGCACGCGGCTGGCCGCCAGGGAAGGCGCAGGCGTCATTTATAACGGGAAGGACGGCCGCACGGTGGACCTCCTGACCAGGGAGGAGTTCGGCGACGTCGAGGTGTACGTCGAGTTCATGGTCCCGGACAAGTCCAACTCCGGCGTGTACCTCCAAGGCCGGTACGAAATCCAGGTCTTCGACAGCTACGGGAATCCGCATCCCGCCCACAGCGACTGCGGCGGGATTTATGAGCGCTGGGAAAACGACCGCGGCTTCGAGGGCCATGCGCCCCGCGTCAATGCCGCGAAGCCGGCGGGCGAGTGGCAGGCGTTCGACATCATCTTCCACGCGCCGCGTTTCGATGCGGCGGGCAGGAAGATTACCAACGCGAAGTTCGAGAAGGTTGTCCTCAACGGGCAGGTGGTGCACACGAACGTCGAGGTGACCGGCCCCACGCGGGCCGCACGCTTCAACGACGAAAAGCCCGCGGGGCCGCTCATGGTCCAGGGCGATCACGGCCCCGTGGCCTATCGCAACATTCGCGTCCGGTCGCTGGCCGGAGCGGCGGCGCGTGCGCTCTTTGCCATGGACACGTATACGCAGCGTCCTTACCCGCGTGGCGCCATGCCGGTCTCGCAGCAGATGGACCTGCTGAAGGAACTCGGGTATGCGGGCGTCGCTTGGACCGCCGACGATCCAGCGCGCGTGAAGTCCGCGCGGGAACTCGCCGAGGCGCGCGGCCTGAAAATGGTCGCAATCTATTGCCAGGCCACGCTGACCAGGGATGGGCTGCAGGGCGAGGCCCGACTGCCCGGGATCATCGCGGCGCTGAAGGGCTCCGGCTGCATTATCTGGCTGCACATCGGCAGCAGCGACTTCGCCAAGTCCGCGCCGGAGGGCGATGCGACGGCGTTGGCCGGACTGCGCGAAATCGCCGGCTGGGCGGAGCAGGCCGGGCTGAGCGTGGCCATCTACCCGCATCTGGGCGAATGGGCCGAACGGGTACAGGATGCGGTACGCGTGGCGAATCAGGTGGATCGCAAGAATTTCGGCGTGACGTTCAACCTCTGCCACTGCCTCAAGGCGGGTGACGAGGAGCAGATCCCCGCGCTGCTCGCCTTGGCCGCGCCCCGCCTCTTGCTCGTCACCATCAACGGCGCCGACCGCGGGGCCGCGTCGGCGGGTTGGGACCGGCTGATCCAGACGCTGGACCGTGGCTCGTTCGACCTCAAACCTGTATTGCGAAAGCTCAAGGAACTGGACTACGCCGGCCCCATTGCCTGCCAGGGCTATGGTATCCCCGGCGATATCCGTGACAACCTTACGCGCACCATGGGCGCGTGGAAGAAAATGTGGTGAAGACGATGGAAGCCATATGAAAATAAATTCGCGGTCCCTTACGCGCCGGCAGTTTTGCGGCCGCACGCTGGCGTGTGTTGCCGCTTCGAGTCTCCTTCCCCGGCGGATCTTCGGCGCGGAAGGCGCTCCCGATCCCAGCCGTCGGCTGAATGTCGCCTGCATCGGTCTGGGTGGGCAGATGGGCAGCGACCTCCGAGAGGTCCTGGGGTGTCACCAGAACATTGTCGCGCTGTGCGACGTGGAAGAGGGTCGCATGGCCGGAATGAAGCAAGCGATCGGCGAGTTGGCCGGGGCGCGGACCTACAAGGATTACCGCAAACTTCTGGAGAGCGAGAAGGATCTGGATGCCGTACTCATTGCCACGCCCGACCACTGGCATGCGCCCATCTGCAAGGCAGCGCTGCTCGCGGGCAAACACGTCTTCTGCGAGAAACCGCTGACCCATGCGGTGGCGGAGGCCCGCGAACTGCGCGAGTTGGCGCGCCGGACCAAGGTGGTGACCCAGACCGGCAATCAGGGCGCCGCGTCCGGCAACTTCCGCCGCAGCATGGAACTGATCCAGGCCGGCGTGCTGGGCAACGTGCGCGAAGTGCACGTCTGGCATCCCGCCCATGGCTGGCCGTCCGGCGACGACCGGCCGGCCGGAGCGGACCCGATCCCGCAGGGCTTCGACTGGGATGCCTGGGTCGGTCCGGCGCCGCTGCGGCCATACAAACAGGGGATCTACCATCCCGCCCAGTGGCGCGGGTGGTATGACTTCGGGAACGGATCGCTCGGCGATTTTTGCTGCCACGGCTTCAGCCTGCCGGTGCGCGCGCTACAACTGGAGTATCCGACGAAGATCGAAATCAGCGGCACCGGCCTCGGCAAGGAGAGCTTCGCGCGAACGTGCCGGGTGCTCTATCATTTCCCGGCACAAGGGGACCGTCCGGCGGTGAAGATCAATTTCACCAGCGGCGGCGAGATGCCGCCCGCCGAGGCCACGGTGGGCATGCAGGAAACCTTCGGCAATGTGCCGGGCACCGGTTGCCTGCTGCTGGGCGAGAAAGGCACCCTCTCCGCAGGCCTGTGGAACAACGAGTGTTATCTGAAGATGGACGGCGAACCAAAGTTCCGGGGCGGCGACAACCATGACGCCGCGAAGGCCGTCCCCGTGACCCTGCCGCGCACGCGCAGCCATATCGGCGAATGGGTGGACGCCTGCCTGGGCGGGCCCAAGACCTACTCGGATTTCGACATCGGCGGCCACATCACCGAGATCGGCCTGGCCGGCACGGTGGCGTTGCGCGTGGGGCACGCGATCGAATGGGACGGCGTGCAGATGATCGCCCAGGGCGTACCGAAAGCCGAGCCCATCGTGC
>CAIQIC010000537.1 GCA_903871765.1 uncultured Lentisphaerota bacterium | reverse complement strand
GTATGGCAACCAGGATTGCGCGGGCTACAGGGACCTGCGTGAACTGCTGGCCGAGCGGACGGATGTGGACGCCGTGCTGATTGCCACCGGGGACCGCTGGCATGCGCCGGCTTCCATTCTGGCCATGCAAGCCGGCAAGGATGTGTATTGCGAAAAGCCCGGTGCGCTCACGATTGCGCAAGGGCAGGCGCTGGTGGCAGCGGCCAAACGCTATGGACGTATTTTCCAGACTGGTGCCCAACGTGCGAGTGAATCGAATTTCATTGTGGCCGGGGAATTGGTGCGACAGGGGTATCTTGGCAAAATCCATACTGTCTATGCACACCTGGGTTATCTGCCCGATTGGCCGCGGGTCAATGCGGTTTTACCGGCTGAACCTGAGCCTCCCAAGGAAGAATTGGATTGGGATCTGTGGCTGGGGCCGAGCCCATGGCGGCCCTACAACGGGGCGTTTCTGGGCCAATATCCGTCGCCGGGCTGGTATACGCAATACGATTTTGCCGGGGGGATTCCGCAGTGGGGGTCCCACACGATCCTGCAGTGCCAGCTTGACCTGGGACTGGCCGACACTTCTGCAGTCGCCTACGAGTATCCTACGGATTTGAAAGGCGCCGGGATGATCGTGCATTTTGCCAATGGCATCAAGCTGGTGGCCCGGTGCGACGGCTGGCAGGGTTCCTGCGGCGTCAAGTATGAAGGCACGGCGGGCTGGGTTGCGACCGCGGATGGCTATGGGCGGCCGGACGTTTCGTCACCGCTGCTGTTGCGCGACTACCAGAAGTTGGTGCAGGATTACACCGCGCGCACCCAGCGCCCGCTGAATCACGTGCGTGACTTCCTGGACTGCGTCCGGACGCGGCGGAGCACCGTGACCGGCGCCGCGGTGGCCCACCGCACCATGACGACGAACCTGATCATGGATATCTGCCTGGATCTGAAACGCGATCTCAAATGGGATCCGGTCCGGGAGGAGTTTGTCGGCGACGCCGAGGCCAACCGGCTGCGCTCCCGGGCGATGCGGGCGCCGTGGCAGGTGTGATGAAAAAAGAACGCACGTAAGCCAACGAATCAACAACAGGGAAAGAGGAAAGCTGATGAAACAGATATATGCGGTATGGATGATGGCGCTCTGTGCCGGCCTGGCCGTGGCGCAGGAGCAAAACATCTTCAACGGCAAGGACTTGAGCGGGTGGGAAGGCGATATGCGCCTGTGGTCGGTGAAGGATGGCTGCATCACCGGCCAGACGACCGCGGAGAACCCTGCCAAGGGTAATACGTTTCTCATCTGGAAAGGCGCGGCCACGGATTTTGAGTTGACCTGCAAAATCAAGTTCACGACCACCCCGGATAACAACTTCGGCAATTCCGGCATTCAATTCCGTAGCGTGGTGATGGATCCGGCCAAATGGGTGGTAGGAGGGCTGCAAGCGGATCTGGCGACTCAACCTAGCATTTACGGGACCTTGTATGATGAACGTGGCGTCGGACGCTGCGCCCAGTTGGGACAGAAAGTCGTCATGAAGGACGCCGGTGCCGCCGTCAAAGTAGAAACAACCGACAGTATCGGCACGAAAGAGGCGATCTTTGCTGCGATCAAGCCAACCGAGTGGAGTGATTTCCGGCTGGTGGCCAAGGGCCCGCTGATCCAAATCTGGGTCAATGGCGTCCAGACGGTGGATGTGACGAACGAGAGCACCAGGGGCCCAAACGGAACCACCCTGGCCCTCCAGCTCCACGCCGGATCGCCGATGATGATCCAGTTCAAGGAGCTGGTGCTGAAGCCGTTGAAATGATTTGATCGCCGTGCTGAAAAATGAAAACATGATTCAAGAAAGGATGCACTATGAATAACTTCCCGAAACTTCACAACGCGATGTGGCCGGGACTGGTCGGCAAAGGCAGCCCCGGCGCCGAACCCTGTATTGACCTGGATACGATGCTCAACCTCACGGCCGGGGCGGAGGTCAACGGCGTCAAGTTCGACGGTGTTGACCTGTTCCTGTTCGAGCCGCATGTCTCCATCGACATCAGCGACGACGGCATCAAAGCGCTCGCCGATAAAATCCGCGCCAAGGGTTTTGCCGTGGGTTCGGTGGTCGCCCCGGTGTGGCCGCCCACGGGTGGCGGTTCCGCGATGGGCGGCGCGGAAGACCGCACGAAATTCGTCGGGCAGGTCCGCAAGGCCTGCCGGATCGCCCAGGAGCTGCGAAAAATCGGCATTCGCCCGCAGGGCGTGGTCCGTATCGACTCCGCCTGCGGCATCGCCGACTGGGCCAAGGACCCGAAGGGCAATACGAAGAAGATCGCGGCCACGTTCAAGGAAGCCGCCAGGGTCGCCCAGGATTACGGCGAGCGGCTCGCCGCGGAGGGCGAGATCTGCTGGGGCGGCATGCACAGTTGGAAATACATGCTGCAACTGCTCGAGGAAGTCGGCCGCCCCCGGGTCGTGGGTTTCCAGGCCGACATGGCGCACACCTTGCTCTTCATGCTCGGCTACAACGCGCCCGAGCACCGGCTCGTGCCGGCGAAGTTCAACTGGGAGCCGGATAAATTCCACGCCGCGATGAAAAAGCTGACCAAGGCGCTGCGTCCGTGGACGATCGATTTCCACGTCGCGCAGAACGACGGTACCGTCAAGGGCAGCGGCACGCACGACAAAACGGGGCGTCATTGCCTGGCCACCGATCCGAACGGCAAACTCAACATCGCGCGCGACGCCGGCTACTGGCTGCGGGACGAGGCCGGCAAGGTGACGAAGAAGATCAAACACATCTGCTGGGACGGCTGTATGTTCCCCAACGAGGTGATGCTGCGGCCGGACACCTGGAATAACATTCTCGCCGCCATGCTCCAGGTGCGCGAGAACCACGGCTGGAGAGGATAGAATCCGGATGTCGAAAACCTAAACCCGAATTCCGAAATCCGAAACAAATCCGAATGAATAAAGCGGCAAAACAGAAACCTCGGAATGTGCGTGGCGGTGTGGTGCGGGAGGCGGCCGGGACTTACGGAGCGCAACCCAAGCAATACGACCTCGAGGAGCGGACGTTTCAGTTTGCCAAGTGCGTACGAGGTTTCGTCAAGCTGCTGCCAAGGACAATCGGTAATGTGGAGGATGTGAAGCAGTTGGTTAGGGCGTCTGGTTCTGTGGGTGCGAACTACATTGAAGCTAACGAGGCGCTCAGCAAGAAGGATTTCGCGATGCGCGTCAAAATCTGCCGGAAAGAAGCGAAGGAAAGCCGTTTTTTCCTGCGCCTGCTTGATGTCGGCGGCGATGACGGTGTTGAGTCCACACGCACCGCGCTCATCCAGGAAGCAACCGAGTTGACGAACATTTTCGGCGCAATCGTTCGGAAAACAGAATGAACCTTTCGCAAATTCGAATTTTGAAATTGTTTCGGATTTCGAACTTCGGATTTCGGATTTAATAATAATAAGGAGAAATGCCATGTCCAAGAAACTCAACGTCGGTCTCATCGGTTGCGGCTTCATGGGCCGCACGCACTCCAACGCCCACCGCAAGGTGAACAACTTCTTCGACCTCGAGTACCAGCCCGTGCTCAAGGCGATTTGCGACTGCAACGGGGGAAAAGCCGCCGCCTTCGCCAAGACGTGGGGCTTCGAGTCCGTCGAGACGGACTGGAAGGCGCTCCTCGCCCGCAAAGACATCGATCTCGTTGACATTTGTCTGCCGAACAACCTCCACAAGGAAGTCGCCATCGCCGCGGCGAAAGCCGGCAAGATGATCATCTGCGAGAAACCGCTCGCGCGCGACGGTCAGGAAGGCGCGGCGATGGTCAAGGCCATCGAGAAAGCTGGCGTGCCAAACCTCGTTTCCTACAACTACCGGCGCATCCCCGCCGTCACGTTGGCGAAGCAACTCATTGACGAAGGCAAGCTCGGCCGGATTTTCCATTACCGGGCGAAATTCCTCCAAGACTGGACGATCTCTAAAGACCTGCCGCAAGGCGGCGACGGACTCTGGCGGCTCGACGTCAAAGTCGCCGGCAGCGGAGTGACCGGGGACCTGCTCGCGCACTGCATCGACACCGCCCTCTGGCTGAACGGCAGCATGACGACCGTCAACGCGATGACCGAGACCTTCATCAAGGAACGCAAACACCAGTTGACGGGCAAGGTGGAGAAGGTCGGCATTGACGACGCGTGTGCGTTCCTCGCCCGGTTCCAAAACGGTTCGCTGGCGACGTTCGAGTCCACGCGCTACGCTCGCGGCCACAAGGCGCTCTACACCTTCGAGATCAACGGCGAGCACGCCTCAATTGCCTGGGACTTGCACGACCTGCACCGGCTCCAGTACTTCGAGCACCGCGACGAAGGCCGCCTGCGCGGCTGGCGTTCCATACACGTCACCGACGGCGACCATCCTTACATGGACAAGTGGTGGGTCCCCGGTTTGCAGATTGGCTATGAACACAGCTTCGTGCACCAGCTCGCCGACTTTATCCAAGGCCTCCAGACCAACAAGCCGGCCGGCCCGACGTTCCGCGACGCGCTGGAAACGCAGTACGTCTGCGACGCCGTGTTGAAGTCCGCCAAGACCGGCCGGTGGGAAAAAGTAAGACACTGCGGGCCCAAGCCGTAGTTAGAGGTCAGGGTTCGGGGTTCCGGTTTCAAATATCAGGTCTCCGGTCTCAGGTTAGGTTTCAATTATCGCGGAGGTTAATGATTATGAAGAAAAGCAAAACATCCAAGACCACTGTCAGCAAAGCCACCATGCACGACGCTCTGGATCAGGGGCAGGGCATCCTGCGCCTGACACCCAACTGGGTGCCCCGCTCGTTCTGTGTACCGGGCCGGAGAATCAAACTGCATCCCGACGACTATTACGCGTTGGGCGGCGAGCGGGGCGGTATTGACGAGCGCTGGTTTTCTTCGACGACCCCGGCCCAGAACGGTCCGTTGACCGGGGTCAATGAGGGGTTGAGCGCGGTCGTTTTCAAGGATGGTCCGGCGGAGCGCACGGTCCTGCTGCGGGAC
Source organism: uncultured Lentisphaerota bacterium (assembly GCA_903871765.1). Lineage (GTDB taxonomy): Bacteria > Verrucomicrobiota > Kiritimatiellia > CAIQIC01 > CAIQIC01 > CAIQIC01. The sequence goes on along the minus strand of CAIQIC010000537.1, from coordinate 14 downwards.
GCGGTGCAGGAACT
>CAIQIC010000536.1 GCA_903871765.1 uncultured Lentisphaerota bacterium | reverse complement strand
GACCGCATCGGCCACGAACGTGTTGCTGCGCGTCTGCTCGCCATCGCCGAACACGGTGAACGGCTCGTCGCGCAAGAGGCCGTGAATGAGTTTGAAATAACCCATATCCGGCCGCTGGCGCGGACCGTAGACGGAAAAATAGCGCAGCACGGTGACCGGCAATCCGAAGTTGGCCTCGTAGGCGCGGCAGAGTTGCTCCGCCGCCAGCTTGGTAATGCCATAGGGCGAGAACGGCTGCAGCGGCGCGGCCTCCGCCTGCGTCGCCTCCCGGCCATAAACACTGGAGGTGGAAACATACAGGAAGTGCCGCGGGGCGGCGGTCCGGGCGGCGGCGAGCAGCCGGTGCGTGGCCAGCACATTGCAGGTGTCATACAGCTCGAAGTCCGTCCAGCTCTTGAGCAGCCCCGGCATGGCGGCGAGATGGAAGACCGCGTCACACCCGGCCAGCAGCGGCGCCAAATCCGCCGTGCGCAGGTCGGTTTCGTGAAAGGTAAAACCCGGCTGCGCCCGCGCCGCGGCCAGGTTGGCCTCCTTGACTGGGCGCGGGTAGTACGGGACGAAGGCGTCCAGCCCCACCACCGCATGGCCCCGCGCCAGCAGCGCCTCGCAGAGGTGCGAGCCCACGAACCCCGCCGCCCCGGTCACCATGCAGCGGCTCATAAGCCGGGCGCCCCCGACGGATGCAACCGCACGACGATTTGCTCCACCAGGACGGCCACGCCGAAGAGCATCATCGTCAGCCCGGTCAGCACGTTGACCCACCGCAGCCGGTCGGGCGTCATGTGCAGCCGCACCATGCCCACCAGCAAACTGAGGGAGGTGAACCAGATCACCGAACCGCCGAATACGCCGCCGATCAGGGTCAGTCTATTGAGCAGCGCGTGCTCGCCCTGACGGGGCCCCCAGACCGCAAACAACACGGCCAGGACGAACACGGTCACGGGATTCACCAGCGTCAAAAAGAAAGCGGACAGGAAGTGGCTCCACAGCGTGCCGCGCTGATCCGGGTCCGCCTGATCATGCGGCCGGGAACGCAGCAGCCGCACGCCGATGCCGAACAGCACCACGCCGCCGATCAGCGACACGGCCACCGGGTGCGATCCGATCAGGCGCGTGGCATAGGACATGAACCAGATCGCCACGCAGGCATACAACGTGTCTGCCGCGGCCGAGCCGATGCCCGAAATAATGCCCGCCCGCCGGCGGCGTTCGGCCAGCACGCGATGCATGCACAACAAGCCGACGGGCCCCAGCGGGGCCGCCACCAGGATGCCGATCACCAGCCCTTTCCAGATGTATTCCAAGGTCATCGCTGCGCCCAAGGTATAAACCGCCGCGTTATGGCTGACAAGCCTTGTCGCATTCCGTCCACCCTCCTGGCCGTTATCCCGCGCGGCGCGCAGGGTCGGCCTCTGCCGTTCAGCGGGCAGCGTGCGGGCGGGTGCGCGCGGCCATCAGGCGCACGACGACATCCGCCATCTGGGCGGTAGTCACCCGGCCCGTGTTCCAGACGCAGTCGTAATCCAACGGGTTGTTGATGTCGCTGTTGAAAAAGTCGCGGACGAGATCCGCGCGCTCCTGGTCCTGGTTGAGCATGGTGCGCCGCGCCTCCTCGTCGGGCACATCCAGCAACTCCCGCATCTGCTGCACCCGCAAGGCTTCGGGCGCCACCAGCCGCACATGCAGGCCCTGCGGCAGGCCACGCGTCAGGTAATTGCCCGCGCGCCCGACAATCACCACGCGGCCCATCGCGGCCAGAATACGGATGACCTGAAAGATCCGCTTCTGGACGCAGTATTGCTCCGCCTGGCCGGTGAGCATATCGCGGATGGTCTGCTGGAAGCCGCGATGGTACTCATCCCGCAGCAGCATCTCCAGCGGCACTTTGAGATCCTGATCCTGGGCCACCAGCAGGCATAACCGGTAGTCAAAAACCTCCCAGCCACGCCCCCACTCCTCCGTGATCACCTCCGGCAAGCGCCGGATGATTTCGCGGGCCAGCGTATGGCCGCCGGCGCCAGCCTCGCGGGAAATGGTGACAAAGGGATACCCCGTCTGCTCGGGCATCAAGCCCATGCGGTCACGGAGATATTTTTTTATCGTCTCAATCGGATTCATGGGACAGCCCCGCCACGTCACTGTATAACACAGCTCCCAGCGCCAGACAAGCCGGGACAACCGTTATCCGTGCGGGACTTGCCTGTAGCTTGATCATGTCGCGCAAGTTACATTATTGTATACATACAATCAGCAGCATTGCATTATTGAAACTTCGGTGGAAAGGAAGTAATATTCTAACTGTTGTAATTGAATGTCTTACATATATATTAGTGAAACGTGGAATGATTTAAGCTGTGCCGTAAACAGTTTGCCAGCGGAGTTAGACTGGGGTACTGTATGGGCATGAACAACGAAATACATGATGAAAAGCCGCGGGAAAATTGCGGACTGTTGGGCGTCTTTGGAGTGCCGAACGCCGCGCAGGTGATTTACACGGGGCTGTTCGCGCTCCAGCATCGCGGGCAGGAGGGGGCCGGCATCACCACCAGCGATGGGGCCAAGGTGTCTTCCACCAAGGGTGAAGGCTTGCTGAGCGAAGTCTTTACCGTGCGCCCGCCCACCGCGCTGCCGGGCCATCTGGGCATCGGGCACGTGCGCTATTCCACCACGGGCTCCTCGCGCCCGCAAAACGTGCAGCCCATCGTGTTCGAGTGCCTGGACGGCCTGTGGGCCCTGGCGCACAACGGCAACCTGACGAACGCCCGGCGTATGCGCCAGGCCTATCAGGAGGCGGGCGCGATCTTTCAGACCAGCACCGACAGCGAAATCCTCATGCACCTGATTGCCGACCCCATGTACCGCACGCGCAATCGGCGGGTGGAACGGGCCTTGAGCGAGTTGGAGGGCGCTTTTTCCTTTCTGATCATGACCCCGCACGGCGTCCTGGGCGCGCGCGACCGCTACGGTTTCCGGCCGCTGTCCATCGGCCGCCTCGGCCAGGGCTACGTCTTCGCCAGCGAGACCTGCGCGCTGGATCAGGTGGGCGCGACGCACGAGCGCGACGTGCTCCCCGGCGAACTCGTGACGGTGGACGAAAAAGGCATCCGCAGCAGCACCTTCTGCGAACCGATCTCCGGCCCGCTGGGCCAATGCATCTTCGAGCACGTGTATTTCGCCCGGCCCGACAGCATCGTATTCGGGCAGAATGTCCACGAGACGCGCATCAAGCTGGGCCGGCGGCTCGCCCTGGAGCACCCGGTCGCCGCCGACCTGGTCATGCCGGTGCCCGACAGCGGCAACGAAGCCGCGCTGGGGTTTTCCCTGGCCAGCAGCGTCCCCATGGACTACGGTTTCATCCGCAACCATTACATCGGCCGCACGTTCATCATGCCGGAAATGGCGCAACGGCATGACAGCATTGACCTCAAGCTGGCCATTGTGCCCGGCGTGGTCCGCGACAAACGCGTCGTGGTGGTGGACGATTCCATCGTCCGCGGCTCCACCTGCCGGCGGCGCATCAACGCCCTGCGCAAAGCCGGCGCCAAGGAAGTCCACATGCGGGTCTCCTGCCCTCCCGTGCGGCACCCCTGCTTCTTCGGCATCGATTTTCCCTCCAGCTCCGAGCTGATCGCCGCCGAGCGCAACCTGGAGGAAATCCGGAACTACATCCAAGCCGACAGCCTCGCCTACGTCAGCCTTGCGGGCTTGCTCTCGGCCTTCGAGCAGCCCGGCGATTTCTGCACTGGCTGTTACAGCGGCAAGTATCCGGCGCCGGTCATGGAAGAGCACCACAAGAAAGACTTGGAAAAAACCTGAACACGGGAGCCTGATGCGCGCTCACCCGTCATCCCAGCACCCTTATAGCAACGTGGCCCCCTGCTGCGACGACCGCGCGGTGAACGCGTCCAAGGTCGGACTACCGTCGCACGGCAGGTCGTGCTCTTCCGCCCTCGCCCGCGTCTGCCGCGCCGGACCGCAGGCCGATCCGTGCGGCCTGTATGACCCGGCGCTGGAGCGCGACGCCTGCGGCGTGGGTATGCTCTGCCACCTGAAGGGTCAGCCGTCCCACGAACTGGTCCATAATGCCCTGCAAATTTTGGTCAACCTGGCCCACCGCGGCGCCAGCGGGAGCGACGAGAAGACAGGGGACGGCGCGGGGATCCTGCTGCAAATGCCGGACCGGTTCCTCCGCAAGGCGGCCGGGGCGGCGGGCCTCCACCTGCCGCCGCCGCGGGCGTATGCCGCCGGGCTTGTTTTCCTGCCGCGTGATCCGGCCCAGCGCCAGTCCGTGGTGGACTGGTTCGAGGCGCTCGTCCGGCGCGAGGGTCAGGTCGTGCTGGGCTGGCGCGACGTGCCCGTGAACAACGCGGTCATCGGCGACCTCGCCCGGCAGGTCGAACCGGTGATCCGCCAGATTTTCATCGGCCAGGGCCGGGGCCTGGCCGATGCCGCGGCGTTCGAACGCAAACTGCTGGTCATCCGCAAAAGCATCGAACGACAGGTCCGCGAATCCGGCCTGCCGGAGCGGGGCTATTTCCACATCCCGAGCCTCTCCAGCCGGACCCTGGTGTACAAGGGGTTGCTGCAGGCCGACCAGATCGAGCCGTTTTTCACCGATCTGACCGACCCGGAACTGGCCAGCGGGCTGGCGCTGGTGCATCAGCGCTACAGCACGAACACCTTCCCGACATGGGACCTCGCCCAGCCGTTCCGCTTTCTCTGCCACAACGGCGAGATCAATACCCTCCGGGGCAATGTCAACTGGATGAACGCGCGGCAGATGTTGTTTCGCTCGCCGCTCTTCGGCGACGACATCGCCAAGCTGCGGCCGGTCCTCACGCCCGGCGCGAGCGACTCCGCGATTCTCGACAACGCCGTGGAACTGCTGTACCACGCCGGCCGCTCGCTGCCGCATGCGATCATGATGCTCATCCCGGAGGCGTGGCAGCACCACCAGACGATGAGCGACGCCAAGCAGGCGTTTTACGAGTACCACTCCTGCCTGATGGAACCCTGGGACGGCCCGGCCTCGATTCCGTTCACCGACGGCGAGGTCATCGGCGCGGTCCTGGACCGCAACGGCCTGCGGCCGTCGCGCTACACGGTGACCAAGGACGGCTTTGTGATCATGGCGTCGGAGACCGGCGTGCTGCCGGTGGCCCCGGAAAACGTCCTCTACAAGGGGCGGCTTCAGCCGGGCCGGATGTTTCTGGTGGACACGAAGCAGGGCCGTATCGTGGACGACGAGGAGATCAAGGCCGGCATCTGCGCCCGCCAGCCGTACCGCGCCTGGCTCAAAGCCAACCTCGTGCCGCTGGACGCGCTGCCGGACGCCCCGCCGGCGCCCCGCGCCTCGGAGTTGTCGCTGCTCACGCGGCAGCAATTGTTCGGCTATACCCTCGAGGACCTGAAGATCCACATCGGTCCGATGGCGCAAAAGGGCCTCGAGCCCGTTGGCTCCATGGGCACCGACATCCCGCTGGCGGTGCTCTCGCAACAACCCCAGTTGCTGTACAACTTTTTCCATCAGCTCTTCGCCCAGGTGACCAACCCGCCGCTGGACGCGATCCGCGAGGAACTGGTCACGTCGCTGCTCGTCTACCTCGGCGCGGAGCATGATCTGCTGGCGGAGACGCCGGCGCACGCGCGCCGGGTGCGCCTCGAGCACCCGCTGCTGAGCGCCGCGGACATGGACAAGCTGCGGGCGCTCGACCGCCCCGGTCTGCGGGCGGTCACCCTGCCGATGCTGTTCGATCCGGCCGGCGGCGCCGCCGGGATGGACGCGGCCCTGCAGGCGCTCTGCGCCGCGGCCGTGCAGGCGCTGGACGACGGCGCCAGCCTGCTGATCCTGTCCGACCGCGCGGCGGACAGCCGGTGCGCGCCGCTGCCGGCCCTGCTCGCCACCGCCGGCGTGCATCATCATCTCATCCGCTGCGGCCGGCGCACGCGGTGCAGCCTGATCGTCGAAAGCGGCGAGCCGCGCGAGGTGCACCATTACGCCGTCCTGCTGGGCTATGGCGCCAGCGCGATCCATCCCTACCTGGCGCTGGAGACCGTGGACGACCTGTTCTGGCGCAACCTGGTCGCCGACGTGGACGCGCATACCGCGCAGCAGAATTACCAGCAGGCGGTGTGCAAGGGCCTGCTCAAGGTGATGTCCAAGATGGGCATCTCCACGCTCCAGAGCTACCGGAGCGCGCAGATCTTCGAGGCCGTGGGGCTGAACAGCCAGGTCATCGAGCGCTTCTTCAGCGGCACCGCCTCGCGGGTCGCGGGGCTGGGCCTGGCGGACCTTGCGCAGGCGGTGCGGCAGCGGCACGCGCGCGCTTTCCGCCTCCGGGTCGCCGGCGAGGTGCCCGTGCTGGAGGCCGGCGGCCGGCACCAGTGGCGGCGCGACGGCGAATATCACCTGTTCAATCCGCTGACCATCGCCAAGTTGCAGCAAGCCACGCGGCTTAACGATGCCGCCGCCTATGCGGAGTACAGCGCCCTGCTCCGCCTCGACGACGCCCAGCAATGCAATCTGCGGGGCCTGCTCGAGTTCGCGCCGGCCCCGACGCCACTCCCCCTGGCGGACGTCGAGCCTTGGACCGAAATCGTCAAACGCTTCAAAACCGGCGCGATGTCGTACGGCTCGATCAGCCAGGAGGCGCACGAGACCCTGGCCGTCGCCATGAACCGCCTCGGCGGCAAGAGCAACAGCGGCGAGGGCGGCGAGGATCCGGAGCGGTTCCGGCCCAATCCCGACGGCAGTTGGCGGCGCAGTGCGATCAAGCAGGTCGCCTCCGGCCGCTTCGGCGTCACCAGCAATTACCTGGTCAACGCGCTGGAGCTGCAGATCAAGATGGCGCAGGGCGCCAAGCCCGGCGAAGGCGGGCAATTGCCCGGCGAGAAGGTGCTGCCGTGGATCGCGAAAACGCGGCACGCCACGCCCTACGTCCAGCTCATTTCGCCGCCGCCGCACCATGACATCTATTCGATCGAAGACCTGGCGCAACTGATCCATGACCTGAAGAACGCCAACGCCGGCGCGCGCATCAGCGTCAAGCTGGTCTCCGAAGTCGGCGTCGGCACGGTCGCCGCCGGCGTCGCCAAGGGCAAGGCGGACGTCGTGCTGATCAGCGGCTGGGACGGCGGCACCGGCGCCGCGCCGGAGACCGCGCTCAAGCATGCCGGCCTGCCGTGGGAACTCGGCCTGGCGGAGACGCACCAGACGCTGGTCCTGAACGATCTGCGCAGCCGCATTCTCGTCGAGGTGGACGGCAAGCTGATGACCGGCCGCGACGTGGCCGTCGCGATCCTGCTGGGCGCGGAGGAGTTTGGTTTCTCCACGGCGCCGCTGATCACGCTGGGCTGCGTGATGATGCGCGTCTGCCACCTGAACACCTGCCCCGTGGGCATCGCCACCCAGGATCCGGAGCTGCGCAAGAAGTTCACCGGCCAGCCGGACTTCGTGATCAATTTCTTCCGCTTCGTCGCCGAGGAGCTGCGCGGCATCATGGCGCGCCTGGGCTTCCGCACCGTGGACGAGATGGTCGGCCACGCCGAGCGGCTGCGCCTGCGGACGGACCTGCCGCCGGAGGCGTTCCACGGGCTGGATCTCAGCCGCATTCTGATTTGTCACGCGGTGCCGGACACGGTGGGCACACACCGGCTGCACCCGCAGGAGCACGGGCTGGAGCGGGCGCTCGACCACCAGTTGATCGCACAGGCCAAGCCGGCCCTGGCCTACGGCCAACCGGTGGACATCCCCCTGCCCATCCGCAACGTCCACCGTACCGTCGGCACCATGCTCAGCTCGGAAATCTCCCGCCGCTATGGCGAGACCGGGCTGCCGGAGGACACGATCCGCATCCACTGCGTCGGCTCGGCGGGCCAGAGTTTCTGCGCCTTCGGCGCGCGCGGCCTGACGATCACCGTGGAGGGCGACGCCAACGATTATTTCGGCAAGGGGTTGTCCGGCGCCAAGCTGGTCATTTTTCCGCCGCGCGCGTCCACCTTCCGGGCCGAGGAGAATGTCCTGATCGGCAACGTGGCGCTCTACGGCGCCACCAGCGGCGAGGCCTACATCCGCGGCCTCGCTGGCGAGCGTTTCGCCGTCCGCAACAGCGGCGCGCGGGCGGTGGTCGAGGGCGTGGGTGACCACGGCTGCGAGTACATGACCGGCGGCCGGGTCGTGGTGCTGGGCCGCACCGGCCGCAACTTCGCGGCCGGCATGAGCGGCGGCATGGCCTACGTGCTGGACGAAACGGGCGATTTCAAGACGGTCCGCTGCAACACCGAAATGGTGGGCTTCGAGGAACTCGTCCAGCCCGACGAGGTCGCCGAGGTCCGCGGCCTGATCGAGCGGCACGTGCAGTACACAGACAGCACCGTGGGCCGACGCGTCCTCGAGCAATGGGAGACCCAGCGCCGCCTGTTTGTCAAGGTCATGCCCACCGACTACAAGCGCGCCCTACAATTGCTGGCGGCCAAACCGGTCTTCACGGGCGCCGGCTGAGCCGCGAGGAGCACGCCATGGGAAAAATTACCGGCTTCAAAGAAATCCCTCGCGAGACGCCCAAGTCCCGGCCGGTGGCGGAACGCATCCGCGATTTCCGTGAAACCCCGGCGGACTTCCCGGAGGACAAGCTGCGCCAGCAGGCCGCCCGCTGCATGGACTGCGGCGTGCCGTTCTGCCACAGCGCCTGCCCGCTGGGCAATTTCATCCCCGACTGGAACGACCTGGCCTACAAGAACCGGTGGCGCGAAGCCTACGAGCGCCTGGCGGCCACGAACAACTTCCCCGAATTCACCGGCCGCCTCTGCCCCGCCCCCTGCGAGGAGGCCTGCGTATTGGGGTTGTACGATGCCGCCGTCACCAACGAGCAGATCGAGAAGACCATCATCGAAAAAGCCTTCGCCAACGGCTGGGTCGTGCCCGAGCCGCCGACGCAGCGTACGGGCAAGAAGGTCGCCGTGGTCGGGTCCGGCCCCGCCGGCCTGGCCTGCGCCCAGCAGCTCAACCGCGCGGGCCACAGCGTTACCGTCTACGAGCGCGCCGACCACGCCGGCGGCCTGCTGCGCTACGGCATACCGGACTTCAAGCTGGAGAAAGCCGTGCTCGACCGCCGGCTCCGCCTGCTGGAGCAGGAAGGCATCGTCTTCCGGACCGGCGCCTGGCTCGGCCGCAACGTGCCGGCGGCCGAACTGCAGCCGTACGATGCCGTCGTGCTCTGCGGCGGCGCCACCCAGCCGCGCGACCTCAACGTACCCGGCCGCGAACTGGACGGCATTCACTTCGCCATGGAATTTCTCCAGCAGCAGAACCAGGCGGTCGCCGGCCAGCCGCCCGCGCAGGCGATTTCCGCCCGGGACAAGCACGTCATCGTCATCGGCGGCGGTGACACGGGCAGCGACTGCATCGGCACGGCGCGCCGGCAGGGCGCCCGTTCGATCACCAACTTCGAGCTGTTTCCCATGCCCGGCAAGCACCGGCCCGCGCACCAGCCCTGGCCCTACTGGCCCATGCGCCTGCGCAGCAGCAGCTCGCACGAGGAAGGCGCGGACCGGTTCTGGTGCATTGCCACCCAGCGCTTCAACGGCGCGGAAGGCCGGGTGCGGAGCCTGACCACCGCTACGGTGGAAGTGATCGCCGGCCGGCCGCCGGAGCTGCGTCCCGTGCCCGGCACGGAGCACGAATGGCTGGCCGACCTCGTCCTGCTGGCCCTCGGCTTCACCGGGCCCGAGCCCAACCTGCTGCTTCAGCAACTGGGTGTGGCACTGGACCCGGCCGGCAACGTCAAGACTGATGGCCAGTACCGCACCAACCGGCCGAACGTTTTCGCCGCCGGCGACATGCGCCGCGGCCAATCCCTGGTCGTCTGGGCCATCTCCGAGGGCCGCGAAGCCGCCCGCGCCGTGGATGCGCAGCTCATGGGTAAGACCAGCCTCCCGACCAAGGGCGGCCCCGACCTGCCGCGGATCTGATGCCCCGCCGCGCTCCAATTCCATTCCTCACGGAGCGGAATGTGTAAACATTCCGGCAGCCTGAATTCTTCCGCCTCCCTTCGGACTTGTTGCTTGGAACTCAGGAATTGATAAAGAAGAAAGGGCCCTTCCGGGTTTTCCGTGTGAATACTTTGTTACGTGAATGTAAAGCGAAGCCCTCGACTAAGCGTAGCCAACTAAGTGTGAGACTAAGTGTTACGAGAAGCAACCATCAAGGCTCTGCGGATCGCCACAAAATCCATGCCCTTCTGATATACTTTCAACATCTCAAGACCAAAAAGGTGTGCCATAAACCCACGCCCCCACACACTTCGTCGTCCACTCTTAGTCCCTCACACTTCGTCGCTTACACTTACTCGATTTGCTTAGTCGTCTCCCGCTCCACTGTCGATCATGCCGCGTTCCATAATAGAATATCCCATGCTAATCCCGGAAGAGCCCTTTGTTGTGATGAGCCGATTAAACGCTTGCCATCCGCCCCGCTGGGTTTATCCTTCCACAGGTGACCGCAAGGATGGATGGAGATGAATAGAGACCACGTTCACCGCGCTATTAAGGTTTGTGCCTTGATTGTGAGTATGGTGGTGCTTTTCTATTGGGTGATGAAGCCCTCCATATTACACGCCCATAAATCGGAAAAAACCCAGGCCCGCACCGAGGTCAAGGCGATTGAGAACGCGCTCCGGGTTTACCAGAATGACTACACCCAGTTTCCCGAATACGGGTCGTGCCGCCTGCAATCCACCGGCGCCGGGCAAACGGACGCCGACCTGACGGATATTCTGCGCGGCCTCAACACCAACGCCAATCCCCGGGGGTTCGTTTATCTGGACGCCAACGAGAAAAGCCTGGGGACCAATGTCATGACCGCGACGGGCGGACAGGGCGTGGCGGGCGCGATGTACGACCCGTGGGGCAACCTGTATCAAATTGCCGTGGATCATCAATCCAACAACACCATCGCCCATGCGGATGGCGAGACCCTGAGCAACCGCAACGTGGCTGTTTGGTCCTGGGGTCCCCACAAGGCCGCCCACCCCGACCCGAACGATCCTTCGCACATCCGGTCGTGGAAATAACGCAGCCCAGCGTTCATGCCGCTGGAACCCCGGAATTCGCCCCGAAATGCG
>CAIQIC010000535.1 GCA_903871765.1 uncultured Lentisphaerota bacterium | reverse complement strand
TTATATGCACGGCATTGCCACCTATGCCATCTGCGAGGCCTACGGCATGACCCGCATCCCCGAACTTCGGGAAGCGATGGACAAGGCGGTGGATGTGATCGTCCAGGGCCAGCAGAAACCCGGCGGCGGCTGGAACTATAACTATGAAAAGGGCGCGCGGCGTGACACGTCCGTCAGCGCCTGGCAGATCCAGGCGCTCAAAGCCGCCGTTATCGCCGGTTGCACGGTGCCCGGCCTCAAGGAAGCGCTGGAACTGGCGGTGAAGGACCTGAAGGGTGTCCAGGACCCGGCGAACGGCCGGTTCGGCTATGACCACCGGGGCGGCGGTTCCTGGGCCATGACCGGCGCCGGCGTGCTCTGCCTGCAGATCCTCGGCTATGGTTCCGATGCGCAAACCCTGCTGGGACTCAGGGCCCTGCAGGGGTATACGCCCAAATGGGAGGAGGGCGGCGATTGGGCGCACTACGGCATGTATTACATCACCCAGGCCAAATTCCAGGAAAGCGCGGCGGCCTTCAGCGCTTGGAACCCGGTTTTTGTGCCCTTGTACTGCCGGAATCAGAACAAGGATGGCAGTTGGTCTGCGATGAAGAAGAGCAACGAGGAGGGGCAGGGCGCCGTCTACACCACGACCCTGTCCACGCTGACGTTGGAGGTCTTCGTCCGTGTCCTGCCCTCCTATACCGGCAAGGTCTTCACGGAAAACGCGACGCCCGGCAGCGTCCCGACGCCCGCCACCACCAACAGCGGGGATGTGGTCGTCAAGATCATGTGAGCTCCGGCCAGTGATCAGTTCCTCATGCGTCACCATGCCATGAAGATCAACTGGACAGCCATCGCGCAGCGGGTGCGGGAGCACATCTGGGGCCCCGTCGGATCGGTGGTGTTCCATGTCCTGCTGATCGTGACGGTGCTCAGCATCTCCTTCGCGCCGCCGCCGTCCGAGACGCTGGCGTCCAAGCCCGACGTCTATGTGGATATCAACAAGACCGAGGTGACGCCGCCGCTGGAACCCGCGAAGACGGTTGATACGCTCCTGGACATGAAGACCACGCCGCTGGCCGAGGACGCCCCCCTGCCGGACACGCCGCCAACCATCGAGGACTTCCGGCCCGGCGGCGATACCGAGGGGAACGGCGGGACCGGCGCCGGCGGTGTGCTCGGCGGCGGCAAGCTGTTCGGGAGCGGCGGTTCGGGCGGCGAGGCCGGCGGCATTGATTTCGCCAATGCGGTGCAGGGCCAGTTGATTCTGAAGAACATCGGACACGGCGCTTACAGCGGGCGCATTGGCGGTGGCAAGGCGGGCTTGCAAAAGGCCGGCGTCTGGGCCCAGGCGATCGAACGCGCCATCCTCCGTGCCCTGCGTTGGCTCAAGGCGGCACAGAACGACGACGGTTCCTGGGGGCAAAATCCAAAGACGGCCGGCGACGAAGCCTATACTGGCCTGGTGCTGTTGACCTTTCTAGGCCATGGCGACACCCCCAGTTCGCCCGAGTTCGGCGCCACCGTGGAAAAGGGTATCAACTGGCTGAAAGCCAGGCAGAAAAGCGACGGAACTTTTAACGCGAACGACCAGTTCTATCCCTACCACCACGGCATCGCCACCTATGCCATCTGCGAGGCCTACGGCATGACCCGCATCCCCGAACTTCGGGAAGCGATGGACAAGGCGGTGGATGTGATCGTCCAGGGCCAGCAGAAACCCGGCGGCGGCTGGAACTATAAC
>CAIQIC010000534.1 GCA_903871765.1 uncultured Lentisphaerota bacterium | reverse complement strand
TGTTGCCATTGAGATCCAGGGGAACCGAGAAGCCGCCGCTCCACCAATGGGTCTGGGTGGTGCCCACCAGACGGCCGGTGTTGCCCTCGCCCACAACGTAGTCGATGAGAACCCCGGCGTCAGGCCACTCAGGTTGAGCAGGCGTGGTCGCATTGCTGATGTCGCCGCGTGCCCTGGTCGTAAACGTCCACTCGGGGCTGGCGTTGGTGCCGATCACGTTGATGGCCTCGACCTGCCACTTGTAGGCCGTCACACTTGCGAGGATCGTGGTTAAGGTGTACTGGCTGGATCCGAGCCCGGCGGCTGTCGGCGTGGCGGGCCTCGCTTCCGTCGCCAACCAGATGTAGACATCGTAGGATGCGGCCCGCGCGCAATCCGCCCAGTCCAGTGACAGGTCGAGCGGCGTCACCCCCGTGGCGCCATTGGTTGGCACCGGCGCTGAGGGCTCCGCCGGCGGGTCGGTTATCACGGGCGGGGGCGTCCCGCCCACCAGGATGTAGCCCGCGCCTTGCACGTAGCCGCCCGGCGTGTCGACGCCGAACGCGCCCGTCGTGTTGGTGACGCCCCCGAGGACCAACATGTCCACGCGCAGCAAGCCATTCGTGCCCGGCCCGGTCTGGACGAAGGTGCCGGCGTCCAGCGCCAGGCTCTGGATCGTGTCCGAGTGACCGGCGAGATTGAGGACGGCCCCGGAACCGACGAGGGCGACGTCCGAGGAGTCGCTGATCTGATCATTGGCGGCCCAGATCAGATTTACCCCGGCATTCATCGTGATGGGACCGCTGCACAGGGCGTCGCCGGAAGTCTTGGAGAGTGTCACGCTGGCGCCGGAGATGGTGGTTGTGCCGGTGTAGGTGTTGCCTGTGCTGCCATCGATGTGGAGGTCGGGGTTGCTTGAGATAACCACGGCGCCGTTGCCGGAGATGGCGCCGGTGGCGTACCTGGGCGTGTTCCAGCCGGCGTCGATGATGAGTGTGTTGCCATTGAGATCCAGGGGAACCGAGAAGCCGCCGCTCCCCCAATAGGTCTGGGTTATCCCGACCATTTTGCCGGTGTTGCCCGCGCCCACGGCGTCGTCGATATTGACCCCGCCATCAGGCCACGAAGATTCAGCAGGCGTTTTCGCATTGCTGATGTCAATCACGGCCGCCGGCGCCGTCATGGGCCAGCCCATGGCCCAGGCCGCCAGCAAAATAAACATCATCCCCACGCACGTATTGACGAACCTTTTCATTGCTCTCTCCTCATTTTTTCGAAACCCTATACTTTGCCATTTTCATGGCGTGTCCCATGCCGGCCGCTAAACACAAGTATATTTATTAGCAATTGGAGTAACATTGATACATCTTCCTCCCGGTGTCAAATAATTAATTCACAATCCTTGTCATCAAAATTAACGACAAGGCCTCCTGATCGGAGCAGCCGCGGCCGACCGCGCAAGCTGGACAATCGGCCGGCGCTGGTTTATCTTCGGGTGCATGATTAATCTGGAAACACAACCGGCATTGGTGCGGCCAGCCCATGAACCCGGGCGTGCCACCCGGCGGATGGCCCGCGGGGCCGTCACGGCGGGGTTTCTGATGTTGCTGGCGTTGACGCTGGGCCCGTCAGGGCTGCTGACGGGACCGGCGCGGGCGGCCGAAACCGGGGCCCCCGCGATCAACCTGGTGCCTTGGCCGTTGGCGGTGGAATCCCGGCCGGGCAGCATGCCCCTGAAAGCCGGGACGCGCATCGTCGCGGGCAGTGCCGCGCTGCTGCCGCTGGCCAAGGTGCTGGCGGAAGAAATCCGCCAAACGGCGGGACTCCAACTGCCGGCGGTGCAGGGCCGGGCCCGGGCCGGCGACCTCGCGCTGGAACTGGACCCGCAGTTGCGGGGTGAAGACTACGAGGTGACGATCACCGCCGGCCGGGCGACCGTGCGCGGCGGCACGTATGGCGCGGTGGCGCTCGGCAGCGTCACCCTGCTGCAGGCGCTCACCCGGGCCGGTACGCAATTCACCCTGCCCTGCCTGGCCATCCGGGACCGGCCCCAGGCGGATTACCGCGGCCTGTTGCTGGACGTCGCCCGGCAGTACCACTCGATCGCGCAGCTCAAGCAGATCATCCAACTGTGCCGGCTGTACAAGGCGCGCTACCTCCAATTGCACCTCACGGACGACCCGTCCTTCATGTTCCCCTCCCGGGCCTACCCGCAGCTCAACACGCAGAATCAGCATGGCGGCAAGAGTTATACGCTCGAGGAACTCAAGGACCTGGTCGCTTACGCCGACGCGCGCAACGTGACGATCATCCCCGAATACGAAGTGCCCGGCCACTCCGCGGCCGCCATCCGCGCCCTGCGCGAGTTGTTCATCATCAAGGATACCAAGCCCTACGAGCATCACGCCTCGATCAACTTCTGTAAGGACGAGGTGCTGAAGGTCGTCGCCACCGTGGTGGACGAGATGTGCGCGGTCTTCCAATCCACGCCCTATTTCCACATCGGCGGCGACGAGGCGGACCTGGCGCTGGCCGACCAGAACGTGGATTTCAAGGCCGCCATGCAGAAGTACAACCTGCCGAACCAGCACGAGCTGTACCGTCGCTTCGTGGTGCAGATGAACGACATCGTCCGCCAGCACCACAAGCAGATGATCGTCTGGGAGGGCTTCGGCCGGGGCGGCCAGGTGAAGATCCCCAACGACATCGTCGTCATGGCCTACGAGATTCGTTTTTACCAGCCCAACGATTTGGTGCGGGACGGCTACCAGGTGGTGAACGCCTCCTGGACACCGTTGTACGTGGTTAACGCGCGGGCTCGTCCGCCCGA
>CAIQIC010000533.1 GCA_903871765.1 uncultured Lentisphaerota bacterium | reverse complement strand
GGCGCACGGGGATTGGGGCGGAGGGGCTGCTGCTGGTGCAACCGTCCGACCGGGCGGACTACCGCATGCGGTTTTTCAATCCCGACGGCGGCGAGGCGGACCTGTGCGGCAACGGCGCGCGCTGCCTCGCGCGCTTCGCACACGACCGGGGCGCGGCGCCGGCGGACCAGCGGATCGAGACGGCCGCGGGCGAGGTGCGCGCCGAGGTGCGCGCCGCCAGCGTGCGGTTGCACATGCCGGCGCCCAGGGACTGGCGCCTGCACCGGACCCTGACGGCGGCTGGACGGACCTGGACCTGTCATTTTGTGAACACCGGCGTGCCGCACGCGGTGCTCGAGGTGGACGATCTGGCCGGCGTGGACGTCACGCGCGTGGGCGCGGCGTTACGGCAGCACGCGGATTTCGCGCCCAGGGGCACGAATGTGAATTTCATCCGGATTGAACCGGACCAGACCGTGCGGGTGCGGACGTACGAGCGCGGCGTGGAAGCCGAGACCCTGGCCTGCGGCACGGGCCTGACCGCCAGCGGTCTGATCGCCGGCCGGCTGGGCCGGGTGACGCCCCCGGTGCGTCTGCGGCCGGCCAGCGGCGACGAACTGACGGTGGATTTCTCCCTGACGCCGGACGGCGCGCGTGACGTGACGCTGACCGGCCCAACGGCCTATGTCTTCGAAGGCACTCTGACGGCGCCCTGACCCGGGCGCGGCGGGAAGCCGTTGGTGGACGGCAGACACAAGGGTTCAGGGTTCAGGGGCAAGAGGATGGAGATCTGAGAAGAGGTTTCAGTTTCAGGTCTCAGGTTTCAGAAAATTCATCAGCGAGCACAGGGCTGCCCGCCATCCTCCAAAACGTGCAAGAGGTCAACAGTTCTCGGATAACAGGGCCAGCTTCGAATCGGTTTGCCAATCAGCGATCTAAGACCTTGCCAGGCGCTACGCCTGCTTACTTCTTAGCTGAACCCTGAACCCCGCCCCCTGAATCCAGCCTGCCTCAGGCCTGCAGATTTATTTCTCCGCCGGTTGCTCCACGGCGGCGGCGGGGGACTTGAGAAACGAGGCGGCCAACACCGAGTTCAGCTTGGCGGCACGTTCATTCGCTTCCTTAGCCTCCTGCACGAGCTGGGCTTGCGCGCAGGCGCGGCCCAGGTAGAGCCAAGCGCGGGCGTTCCCGGCATTGCGCTGCGTGGCCCGGCGCAGGCAGGGCAGCGCGGCGGACGTCTGGCCCAGTTCCAGCTTGCAGATGCCCAAGTTCAGCCAGACCGTGGCCATGCGGGGCGCGCCCTTGGCGAGTAGGGTATAGAAAGAATCAGCCAACGCGTAGTTGCGCCGCGCTTCTTCTTGGTTACCTATGGTCTGATAAAGATTGCCCAACGCCATGAAAAAGCTGCCGGCACTGATCATCGCCGGCGAATGGGCGGGGAAAAGTTGGCGGGCCACCCGCTCCTCATAGGCGCAGTAGGCTTTATTAAGGTGCTGCAAACCCGAGGTCTTGATCTGTTGATCCGCCAGCAACGCTTTGTTATCGGGGATCGTCCGGAGCAGAAGGGCCGAGGTGCCGTCAACATAGGCCAGCCGCCAGCGGACGCCGCCGATCAGATGCTGAGCCAGTTTCTCGACACCCGGCCGGACACAATTCAGCAGGGCGGCGCTGGGTTTCATCTCCTCTTCAAGCGCCGCCCAGTCGGGCAGATGCCCATTGAAGGCGCCTTTGACCCTGGCGATTACGTCGGCGCTGTAGAGCCCCGCGCGGCCGTCCACCAGCACCCGCCGCTGCGGACAGCGCCACCGGAGGTAACCGCCCTCGGGGACATCGTTGCAGATACGCAAAGGGAAGTCCGATCTGACGATGACCGGGACAGCGGCGGCGGGGAACATTTCTTCGTTCACGCCCAGGCCAAAAACCGAAGCGCTGCCCGTGGTGTAGAAATAATGGTTGGACAGCACCGAGCCAATGGCCAGCAGTGGCAGGAGGACGACGAGGAGGGCATTCCAGCGGTGCACCCCGCCCGTCTGCCGATCGAGCAGCTCGCTGAAGTTGTTGCGGAACATGACGCCGGTCGTCTCGATGCTCAGGGCCAGGAACGGGAAACTCAGCACGGCGAAGCAGTCCAGAAAGAAGATCGAGCGGACCACAAGCAACGAGCCCAGCAACGCCAGCAGCGAAAGCCCCAGCGGCAGGCGGCGCTTTTCCGCGATGAGGCCCAGCGCGCACAGCAGCCAGGCCAGGTAAATGACGTAACGCCCCAGGACGGAATCGAATTCGCCGCTGAACGGCGAGATCCACTCTTCGGTCAGCCCCGTGATGTTGAAGCCCGTCTCCAGCAGTTGGCGATGCAGGCGCAGGCCATAGGGGTTCACTAACGTCACTGCCAGCACAGCCAGCGCCAGCAGCAGGCCCGCCCGCCACGTCGGCGGACCCGCGGCGCCGGTGTCGCCGGCGGACCCGGTCGTGTCCGGGATTTTGCTTTTGGTCTGTTGGACCCGTTCGATGGCAAAGACCAGCGCGATCAGCGGACCCAGCAGGAAGGAACCGTGCAAGTTGGTCCACAGCACCTGCGCGAGCAGCAGCACCGCCCATGTCGCCGGACCCGGCCGGCCCGCGGCCAGGCGCCGGATGAACAGCGCGGCGAAGAACAGACCCAGCACCCGCGGCCCGACCACGAAGTTCGGAGCCAGCAGCAGCGCGCAGACCACCAGCGCTAGCAGTTGGGCGGCCGGCCCGCTCCACCGGCGGGCCAAGCGCAACAGGAGGACAAACGCCAACACCATGAGGCCGGCGTTCAGCAGGGTCACCAGCGGCGCCGCACCCAGGCTCCACAGCGCATACAACAGCCGGTCATAAAGCCACGTGGCGTCCACCCACGGGCCCTGGGGCTGGATCAGGGAAAGGTTGTCCAACCGGGGGATGCCGTTCGCGGCGATCCAGCGGCCTGTGACCAGGTGGGTCCAAAAATCCGCATGGCTGATGGTCCGGACGCCGAACAGGCCCAGCACCAACAGACCCAGTGGCACATAGAAACGAGACACACCGCCGCCCGCTGCTTTCGTTGAGTCATTCATCGGCCGTCCGCCTTTCAACCCGCCCTGCGCCGGCGCACTGTGACGCCAGCATGCCGGAAAGGAGCCGGCCCGCCAAGCCCAAAAAAAACCACAAAAAGAATCTTGACCGGCGCCCCGCGTCGGTCTATGCTGCTCTAACGACACGGGGCCTTGACGGAGGAAGGAGTGGGCAAGACCCACTCTTTTGTGTATTATGGACCGCCGGATGCGGGGCCCGGTGAGGCAGGGAATGTATGGCCAACGAATTGCAGAGCGTTTTTGAATATATTGAGAAAGAGCGCGGCATCGATCGCGACACCCTGATCCACGCGGTCGAGAGCGCCTTGCTCAAGGCGTCCAAGAAGAGCGTCAGTCCGGCGCGCGAACTGCGCATCGCCGTGGACCGGAAGACGTTTGAAATCAAGGCCTTCGCCCGTGTGCAGGTGGTCGAACAGGTGGCCGAACCCCATGACCAGATGACACTCGCCAACGCCCGGCGCATCAAGCCGGATGCCAAGCTGGGCGATTTCATGGAGATCGAGGTCACCCCCCGAAACTTCGGCCGCGTTGCGGCGCAGACCGCCAAGCAGGCGATCCTGCAGGAAATTCGGATCGCTGAGAAGGAGAAGGTCTTTCGCGAGTATAAGGACCGCCCGGGCGATATTGTCAGCGGCATCGTGCGCGGCTTCGATCACAGCGACGTCATCATGGATCTGGGCCGGGCCGAGGCGGTGATGCCAGCCCGCGAGCGCGTGCCCACCGAGGAATACCAGATTGGCGACCGCGTCCGCGCGCTGCTGCAGAGCGTGGACAACGCCACCGCCGGCCCGCAACTCATCCTGTCGCGCGCCAATCCGGAGTTCGTCCGCAAGCTGTTTGCGCTGGAGGTGGCCGAAATCGCGGACCATACCGTCGCGATCAAGGCTCTGGCCCGCGAGGCCGGCTTCCGGACCAAGATTGCCGTCGTCTCGAACGACGCGAAGGTGGACCCCGTGGGGGCGTGCGTCGGCATGCGCGGCGCCCGGGTCAAGAACATCGTGCGCGAACTGTCCGGCGAGAAAATTGACATCGTCCGCTGGCACGAGGACGTCAAGGTGTTCGTCACCAACGCGCTGTCGCCGGCCAAACTGCTGCGGCTCAGCGTGGACGAAGCCACCACCACCGTCAAGGTGGTGGTCGCCGCTGACCAGCTCTCGCTGGCCATCGGCAAAAAAGGTCAGAATGCCCGCCTGACGTCGAAGTTGACCGGCTGGAAGATCGACATCCAGCGCGACGAGGCCGACATCAGCTTTGAAGAGAAGGTCTCCCACGCCATTGACGCGCTGGCCGGGATCGAAGGCATCGGCGCGGAGCGGGCGGCCAAGCTGGTGCACGCCGGGTTCCTGATGCTGGAAGGCATTGTGGCGGCGGAGGTCAGCGATCTGGAAACGATCGAGGGCTTTGATGCCGAGACCGCGCTCGCCGTGCGCGCGGCGGCGGAGAAGGCCTTCGAGGCCGAGCACGTCGGCAAAGAAGAGGCGCATGAGGGTACATGAAATAGCGCGCGAGCTGGGCTTGCTCAGCAAGGATGTGCTGGCGAAACTCCACGAGCAGGGCATCTCGGAGGCCAAAAACCACATGAGCCCCCTGACGCAGGAGCAGGTGGATCTCATCCGGCAGGCCTTCCCGCGCCCCGCGGCTCCCGCACCGGCCGAGCCGCCGCCGAATAAAATCCTGGTGCGCGGCCCGATCATCGTCAAGGAATTCGCCGAGCAGCTCCACCTGAAGCCCAACCAGCTCATTGCCGAGCTGATGATGATGAATGTCTTCGCCTCGATCAACGAGCGCGTGGACTTGAAGATCGCGCAGCAGTTGGCCGAAAAACATGGCTTCACGCTCGAGCACGAGAAAAAAACGATCGAGCACAAACCGGTGACCAAGGCGGCAGAGCCCGCCGAGGAGCCCTCCGAGGATCGCCCTGAGGATCTCGCGGCCCGGCCGCCGATTGTCACCTTCCTGGGACACGTGGACCATGGCAAGACCTCGCTGTTGGACAAGATCCGCAACACGCACGTCGCCGCCGGCGAGGACGGGGGTATCACGCAGCACATCGGCGCCTACACCGTCACCCATCACGACCGCCAGATCACCTTTCTCGACACCCCGGGTCATGCCGCGTTCACGGCCATGCGCGCCCGCGGCGCCAACCTCACCGACATCGCGGTCATCGTCGTGGCCACGGATGATGGCGTCATGCCCCAGACGCGGGAGGCCATCCAGCATGCCCAGGCCGCCAAGGTCTGTATGCTGGTGGCGCTGAACAAGATTGACCTGCCCGGGGCCAACGTGGACCGGGTCAAGCGGCAACTCCAGCAGGAAGGTCTGAATCCGGAAGACTGGGGCGGAAACGTCATCTGCTGCCCCGTCAGCGCGCTCACCGGCGCCGGAATAGACCATCTGCTCGAGATGATCCTGCTGCAGGCCGAAATGCTGGAGTTGAAGGCCAACCCCCGCCGCCGCGCCCAGGGCTACGTGATCGAAGCCCGCATCGAACCTGGCATGGGGCCCACCGCCCATATCGTGGTCAAGCGCGGCACGCTGAAGGTCGGCGACGTGGTCAGTTGCGGCCCCTGCTGGGGTCGGGTCAAGGCGCTCATCAGCGACCAGGGCATCAAGGTGCGCACCGCCGGGCCGTCCATGGCCGTCAAACTGCTGGGGCTGACCAGCGTGCCCGACCCCGGCGCCGAATTCCAGATCCAGCCCAACGACCGCGTGGCCCGGGCGCAGGCTGAAAAACTGCAGGCCGAGAAGCGCATGCAGGCCATCACGGCGCCCAAGCGCGCGACCCTCGACGATCTCATGCAGCCCCTCACGACCAAGGAGGCCAGCAAGCTCCGCCTCGTGCTCAAGGCGGATGTCCAGGGCTCCCTCGAAGCCATTCAAAACTCCCTCGGGAGCATCAAGAGCACCAAGGTGCAGCTCGAAATCCTGCTGTCCGGCGTCGGCAACATCACCGGCAACGACGTGCTCCTGGCCAGCGCCTCCAACGCGATCATCATCGGCTTTCACGTCGGCCTGGAAGACGGCATCGGCGCACTGGCCAAGCGGGAAGGCGTCGAAACCCGCCTCTACAGCATCATCTATGAACTGCTCGACGACATCCGCCAGGTGATGGTCGGCCTGCTCGAACCCACCATCCGCCAGACGGTCATCGGCCACGCCGAAGTCCGCGAGGTGTTCGACCTGACCAAGAAGGGCAAGGTCGCCGGTTGCATGGCCACCCAGGGCCACATCACCTCCCGTGCCCGCGTCCGCGTCAAACGCGCCGGCGATACGATTTACGAGGGGACCTTGGTCTCGCTCAAGCGTTTCCAGAACGACGCCGCCGAGGTTCACGAAGGCCAGGAATGCGGCATGCGGCTCGACAACTTCGACGCCTACGCGCCCGGCGACGTGCTCGAATTCTTCGAGGTGGAGAAGATCGCCCAGCAACTGTGACGCCCCGGCCGGCCGCGGGGGGCCGGCGGCGGAAGGAAAACGCGCATGGCTGTGCCACGCTTAACGCGGGTGAACGAATTGCTGAAACGGGAGATTGCTTCTTCGCTGTTCCGCGTCATGGCCGGGCAGGACTTCGACCTGGCCGCCGTCACCATCACCCACGTCTTCACCAGCAGCGACCTGCACAGCGCCCGCGTGCTGGTCTCCATCCGCGGCGACGAAGTCGAGCGCGGGCGGCGGCTGCACCAGCTCCACCAGCACCGGGGCGACATCCAGCATCTGATCAGCAAGACCGTGGTTCTGAAATACACCCCGCAGCTCACCTTCGTGCACGATCCGTCGCTGGCCGAGGGCGACCACGTGCTGCGGCTGATTGAGGACCTGGAGGCCCGCCACCCCGACTGGCGCCCGCCGCCGGCCGACCAACCACCCGAGTCCACCCCGGATAAAACATGAGAGCCCCCTACCCCCAGACCGCTGCGCCGCGCGAACTCGACCCGTGGGACGGCGTGCTACTGGTGGACAAGCCGGCGGGCTGCACCTCGCACGACGTGGTCCACGCCATCCGCCGCACGTTCGGCCTCCGGAAAGTCGGTCACGGCGGCACGCTCGATCCGATGGCCACGGGCCTGCTCGTGATCTTGCTCAGCCGGGGCACCCGGCTGTCCGACCAGATCATGGGCGCCGACAAGGTCTACGAAGGCGCGATGCACCTGGGCGTCACCACCAGCACCGAGGACGTGGACGGCGCGACGCTGGCCACGACCGCGTGCGACCATGTCACACACACCGCCCTCGCGGCCGAAATGCAGAAATGGATGGGCGACGTGCAGCAGACCCCGCCCATGGTCTCGGCGATCAAGAAGAACGGCGTGCCGTTGTACAAGCTGGCGCGCCGGGGCCAGGAGGTCGCCCGCGAACCGCGCTGGCTGCATATTTTCGAGTTTGCCCTGCTGGATTTCGCACCGCCTCTGGCGCGCTTCCGCCTGCACTGCACCAAGGGCACCTACGTCCGCACCCTCTGCGCCGACATCGGCCGCGCGCTGGGCTGCGGCGCGTTTCTCGAGCAACTGCGCCGCACCCGGTCCGGCGAGCTCCGTCTCGCGGACGCCGTGGCGCTGGATGCGTTGCTGCACCTGAAGCCGGACGACGTGCTGCCGCACATCATCCCGTTGCATCAGTTTGGCAAACAGCTGCCGGAGCCGACCCATGCGCGTGCTTCATGAACTGGACAAGCTGGCCCGGATCCCCGCGCCACTGACGCTCGCTGCGGGTTTTTTCGACGGTGTCCACCGCGGCCATCAACGTGTCATCCGCGAAGCCGCCCAGCGGGCCCAGACCGCTGGCGGGACAGCCTGGGTGCTGACCCTTGACCCGCATCCGCTGCGCATCCTGCAACCGGCGGCCGCGCCGCCCCTGCTGACCACCCTGGCGCAGAAAGTGGAGCTCATGGGTCAACTCGGCGTCGCCGGCTGTCTCGTGCTTGATTTCAACCGCGCCCTCGCCGACGAGGATCCCGAAGCCTTCCTCCGACGGCTCCGCGCCGCGCTGCCGTCGCCCGTCAACCTCGTCGTCGGCACGAACTGGACCTTCGGCCAAGCCGCGCGCGGCAACACGAGCGTCCTGCGCCGGCTGGCGCCCAAGCTGGAACTGGGACTGGCCGTGGTGGAACCGGTGTTCTGGACCGGCGCGCCCATCTCCAGCACGCGCATCCGCCAGCAGATCATCCGGGGCCACATGGAAGAGGCCGCCTGCATGCTCGGCCGCTACTACAGCCTCCGCGGCGCCGTGCGCGCCGGCCGCGGCTACGGCCGGCAACTCGGCTTTCCCACGGCCAACCTCCAGCTCGCGGACGAAGTGCTGCCGCCACCCGGGGTATACGCCACCTACGCGCTGATTGACGGCGACCGGTACCTCGGCGCGGCCTTCCGGCCCGATCCCGCGCTGCCAACGGATCCGCCCGCACCGGCCGACCTGGTGGAGGTTCACTTCCTGGACGCCCAGTTGCAGCTCTATGACCGCGACCTGGAGGTTTTTTTCATTTCCCGCCTGCGCGATGTCCGTCGCTTCGACGCGCCGGCGGACCTGAGCACGCAAATTGCCCGCGATGTCGAGGATGTTCGCCGCCTGACTGCCGCCTA
The DNA here is from genome assembly GCA_903871765.1 of uncultured Lentisphaerota bacterium. Classification (GTDB taxonomy): domain Bacteria; phylum Verrucomicrobiota; class Kiritimatiellia; order CAIQIC01; family CAIQIC01; genus CAIQIC01. The sequence continues at coordinate 76 of CAIQIC010000533.1, read as the reverse complement.
CATGTCGCCGGCCGGCGACCTGCAGTTGCCCGGTCAGCCATGAGCTTTACTTCTTGACCAAGGGGTCGGGATGCTT